>JAFXBH010000270.1 GCA_017521875.1 Oscillospiraceae bacterium | reverse complement strand
CTTTCCAACTATCCATCTCATTGATCTGCTCCAAAGGCAGGAAGGTCAGCATACGAATGCACTTGAGAACATCTGCATCCTCCACATTCCGCCAGTACTGGTAGAACTCAAACGGCGTGGTCTTATTGGGATCCAGCCAAACTGCGCCCTTGGCGGTCTTACCCATCTTCTTGCCTTCAGAGTTCAACAGCAAGGTGATGGTCATAGCGTGAGCATCCTTACCCAATTTACGACGGATCAATTCCGTACCGCCCAGCATATTGCTCCACTGGTCGTTACCGCCAAACTGCATATTGCAGCCGTAATTCTTAAACAGGTAGTAGAAGTCGTAGGACTGCATGGGCATGTAGTTAAACTCCAGGAAAGAAAGACCCTTCTCCATTCTCTGCTTGAAGCACTCAGCCCGGAGCATATTGTTCACAGAGAAGCAGCCACCAATCTCGCGGATAAAATCGATATAGTTCAATTTCATCAGCCAATCGGCATTGTTCACCATTCTTGCTTTATCTTCACCAAACTCAATAAAGCGCTCCATCTGCTTTTTAAAGCACTCACAGTTATGGGCAATCGTTTCCTCTGTCATCATAGACCGCATATCCGTTCTGCCGGAAGGGTCACCGATCATAGCAGTGCCGCCACCGATCAAGGCGATGGGCTTATTGCCAGCCATCTGAAGACGCTTCATCAGGCATAAGGCCATAAAATGACCAACATGCAGAGAATCAGCAGTGGGGTCAAATCCAATGTAGAAAACGGCTTTGCCGTTATCAATCATCTCCCGGATCTCTTCTTCATTGGTCACCTGAGCGATCAGACCGCGGGCAACCAGTTCGTCATATAATTTCATTTTTGTTTCCTCCAAAAATAACTTTTTTTCTTAGATATCCAGCATTTCCTGAGCACTTTTCAGTGTTGTTTCCGTAATGTTTGCACCACCAATAATCCGGGCAAGTTCCCGCTTCCGACCTTCCATATCCAAAGGCGTCACCGTGGTGTATGTGCGACCACCACGTACCTGTTTATCTATCAACAAATGTGTATTGGCCAGCGCTGCTATTTGGGGCAAATGGGTAACACAAAGTACCTGCTTATTCTTAGCCACGCTACGCAATTTCTCAGCAACCTTCTGTGCTGCTCTGCCAGACACGCCGGTATCCACTTCATCAAAAATCAATGTGGCAACCATATCTTGCTCCGCAAGCACATTCTTAATGGCCAGCATAATTCTCGCCAATTCACCACCGGAAGCAACTTTGCTCAAAGGCTTCAACGCTTCACCGGCATTGGCGGACATATAGAAGGCTACATAGTCTGCACCACTGGGAGTCAATTCTGTCTCTGTAAATTCGCAAGAAAACTGCACTTTGGGCATATCCAGTTGCACCAGTTCAGACAAAATACGGTCAGACAGGCGCTCTGCTGCGACCTTGCGATTTTCTCTCAATCGCATTGCGCAAGCAATTGCATCTTCTTCTGCATTGGAGAGTTTCTTTTTTAATCTCTCAACGGCATCGTCAGCAAATTCTATTTCGTCCAGTTCAATTTTCGCCTTTTCCAGATAGGCAAGAATATCCGTACAGGTTGCGCCGTACTTTCTCCGCAGGCGGTGGATGATATCCAATCTGGCCTCAATCTGCTCTAATTCGTCAGCAGAATACAGTAAATCGTCCCGGGCTGCTTTAACCTCCTCGGCTACATCCTGCACCTGATACATCAAGTCTGCAACCCGTTCCTGCAGGTTGCTGACTGTATCCGTATAACGGGTAAGTCTTGCCAGTTCTCTTTCCGCATCAGCAAGCAAAGACGCCGCACCGTCACGGTCTTCATCACCATACAGACAGGCCGCCGCCCTATGCATACCGTCACTGAGTTTTTCAGCGTTTTGCAACACTTTTCTGCGCTGCTCCAAACGCTCATCCTCACCGGCTTCCAGTTCCGCCTTGGAGATCTCTTCGATCTGATAACGAAGCGTTTCCATACGACGCAGTTTCTCACTTTCATCCATGGACATTCTCTGAATTTCCCGACGGAGATCACATACCTGCGCATAGCAGGTAGCATACGCCTCTTTTAACGCTCCGTTTTCGTTATAAGCATCCAGCAGGATCAGGTGATTATTTTCATCAAAAAGGGACGCAGAATCGTGCTGACCATGGATATTGATCAGTTGTATTCCCAATTTACGCAAAATTGAAACCGAAACCAGCGCACCGTTTACGCGGCAAATATTCTTACCGTCGATCAAAATATCTCTATGTACCACCACTTCAGGATCATATGGCACTCCGTTTTCCTCGAACCAAGGCAATGGAGGAACATCGGTAAACACGCCTCGGACGGTCGCCTTCTCCATACCGGTACGAATCATATCCCGATAGGCACGCTCACCCAAAATGGCAGAGATGGCGTCGATCACAATGGATTTACCGGCGCCGGTTTCACCGGTCATAACATTGAAACCCGCATCAAAGGAAATATCTGCGCACTCAATGACCGCAATATTCTCAATATGCAGAAGACTCAGCACGCACAATCCCTCCTTAATTCAGTAAACTTTTCATTTCTCCGCAGAATGATGCGGCCGCATTGGTATCCCGCATAACGATCATAACGGTATCGTCACCGGCGAGACTGCCTACAATGGCGCTTAAACTCATAGCATCAATAGCCGATGCTGCGGCATTTGCAAGACCCGGCAATGTACGGACTACTACAAGATTTTGCGCGTAATCAAAACTCACTACGCACTCACGGAAAATCGTATTCAGCCGTGTGGAAAACGTGCCGGTTACCTCTCCGGAGGAAGTGGCATAGCGGTAAGTTCCAAGACTGGTCAACTCTTTAACAATCCGAAGTTCCTTAATATCCCTGGAAATGGTGGCCTGAGTGCCACGGAAACCCGCTTCCTGCAATTCGGCTAACAGTTGCTCCTGGGTCTCCACATTTTTATTGGAAATAATTTCTAGTATTTTTGCTTGTCTTTGTCTTTTCAACCGTATCACCTCAACCTATTCTGAATTTTGAATTGACCACGTCGAAGAAACTGCGATCTTTCAAACGCACCAATTTTGTGCACAAATCGGATTTACGAATCGTGGCTACATCTCCCATATTCATACGCAAAGCCTTGCCGCCGTCTACAGAGAGATATGCATTTCTTCTGGCATTTTGTACCATAGAAACGGAGATTGTTCTCTTATCAGAACTAACGATGCAACGGCTCACAATATCATGGGCACAAATCGGTGTAATCAATATACTGTGGGCATCAGGCTCTACAATCGGGCCGCCGGCAGAAAGGCTATAGGCAGTAGATCCGGTAGGTGTTGCAACAATAACACCATCACCGCCGCATTCCAAAGCCTGCACATTATCGCACTTCACTTCCAGATGAACGATTCTGGCAACAGCACCCTTGGTAATTGCCACATCGTTAAGACACAGATCGTGAAGAATAATATCTCTATCTCTGTGGACAGTCACATCCAGCATCATACGCTGATCAATGGTATAATCACCGGTTGCAATTCTGGCAAGTTGATCCAGTTCTGTACTCTCCAGTTCTGCCATAAATCCCATTGTGCCAATATTGACACCCAGAACAGGGACACCCTGACGGGTGGCAGATTTTGCCATATGCAAGAGTGTACCGTCACCACCAAAACAGATAACCATAGATGCGCCGTTCAATTCCTTATCCATTCGACTGAATCGGATATCCCGAGGTAGATCGTAAGTTCTGTCCACCTCAAAAGGCAAACACACCCGTGTGTCGATTCCTGCATGTTTCAGCACTGCAATGGCTTCCCGCAGCGTTTGAAAATTTTTATCCCGATAGGGGTTTGGCGTTAAAACCACATGATTCATTTCTTTCACCCCTTTAGTGTTTCGTGGGCATCGGCAACCACCGATGCGGTATCCGGTGCAAGACCGGGCTGATTATTCAAAGTCAAATGGCCTAAAAATTCAATGTTGCCTTCCGGGCCTTTTACCGGAGAGAATGTCAATCCAAGAATGGTAAATTCCAGTTCATTGGCAAGTGCAACAAAATCATCCAGCACTTCTTTATGAATGGCCGGATCACGGACAACACCTTTTTTGCCCACCTTATCCCGTCCGGCCTCAAATTGAGGTTTGATCAGGCACAATACCTGTCCGGTAGGTTTTAAGAATGTTTTAATGACGGGCAGAACGATCTTTAAAGAGATAAAACTCACATCGATCACAGAAAGATCCAGTGGCTCACCAAGGTCTTCAGGAGTTACATATCGCACATTCGTACGCTCCATGACCACTACGCGGGGATCAGACCGAATTTTCCAATCCAACTGACCGTATCCAACATCAATGGCAAATACCTTGCTGGCACCCTGCTGCAGCAAGCAATCCGTAAAACCGCCAGTTGATGCGCCGGAGTCACTGCAAACATATCCGGTAGGATCGACTCCAAAATCCCGCAGGGCTTTTTCCAATTTCAGTCCGCCTCTGCTTACATAAGGGCATGCGCCATTGCGAACCTCAAGTTCCACAGATTCTTCATAGGAAATCCCCGGCTTATCTGCTTTCTGTCCGTCAACATATACCAGTCCGCTCATAATGATTGCCTGGGCTTTTGTACGACTGTCGGCATATCCTTTTTCCACCAAAAGTACATCCAATCTCTTTTTAATTTTCAATGCGATGTACCTCCTGCACAAATCCTCTTATAGACTCGGGACTCAGTCCGTAGTGATGATACAGTGCATCCAGGGCACCATGACACACATAACCATCTCCCAGATCTTTTCCGTATACCCGGAACCGCTCCTGTAACTTAGTGGAAAGTTCCTGAAAAATACCACATTGGGCACTGACTTCTTCAAAAACAACAATTTTATTACCCTTTGCTAATGCTGCAATCCCATCCACAGGCAATGGAGAAAGACTGGTGACTCTCAGTACCGTTGCTTCAATGCCCTGTTCTGAAAGTAATTCAGCGGCCTCCATAACATTATCCAAAAGGACGCCATAAGTCAAAAGTGTGATGTCCTCACCTTTGCGATGGCAAACAACCAACTCTTCAGGATTCCAGTCGGAATCAAAATATCCCCGGTCTCCCCCTCTGGGATACCGAATTGCAACAGGACCATCCTGTTTTTCAGCCGCCCACATGAGCATATCCTGCAATTCTGCGCAGGATGCAGGTGCCAGGAGTTTCAGTCCCGGTGCGTGGCGCAAGAATCCCACATCATAAATACCATGATGGGTTTCTCCGTCCTCACCTACCAGACCTGCCCGATCAACAGCAAGTATCACATGCAGACGCAGCATGCAGATGTCCTGCAGGATCATATCGTATGCCCGCTGCAAAAACGTGGAATATAATGCAACAACAGGCAATGTACCTTGCTTCGCAAGGCCACCGGCCATAGATAACGCATGTTCCTCTGCAATGCCTACATCGTACAGACGTTTCGGATATTGTTTCTTAAATTCCAGCAAACCGGTACCGCCGGGCATTGCCGCGGTAATGGCACAAATACGGCTGTTATTTTGGGCCAATTTTAACATTGTTTGACCAAATTGGTCAGAAAATGTCTTCCCGGATTTGTTAAAAGGCTCACCGGTAACCGGATCAAATTTCCCAATTCCGTGGAACAGTTTAGGGTGTTCTTCAGCGGGAGCATATCCCTTTCCCTTTTGCGTCATCACATGGACGACCACAGGTCTTCGCATATCTCTGGCGACTTGCAGGAGTTTAATCAGGTTTTCCGTATCATGGCCATCTACCGGCCCAAGATAAGTAAAGCCCATACTTTCAAATATGGTCTCTGCCAGCAACATTCTCCGGAGTTTATCCTTCACACTGCTCAACAATCGATTAATTCCCTTGCCGCCAGGGATTTTAGACAGAAAATTCTTTGTATGCTGCTTCATGCCAAGGTAGCGTTCCTTGGTACGAAGTTGCCGAAGGTGCATTGCCATACCACCCACATTGTGGTCAATGGACAAGGAGTTGTCATTCAAAATAATCACCAGCGGCTCATTGCTGACCGCAGCATCGTTCAATCCCTCAAATGCCACACCACCGGTAGCCGCGCCATCGCCGATCAAAGCAACAACATTGTATTTTTCGCCAGTCAGATTTCTGGCCCGGGCCATACCCAAGGCGATGGACACAGAACTGGACGCATGTCCCGCTACAAAAGAATCTGCATCACTTTCAGAAGGTTTCGGAAAACCGGCCATACCACCAAACTGCCGCAGGGACGAAAAATGTTCCCGGCGGCCTGTCAGCATTTTATGAATATAGGACTGATGGCCTACATCGAACACCAGTCTGTCAATAGCAGTATCAAATACCGTTTCAATGGCCACCGTCAATTCCACAACGCCAAGGTTGGATGCCACATGACCGCCGGTCTGAGACACACTGGAAATCAAGAATTCCCGAATCTCCTGACACAACTGCTCACGCTGTTCTGCATTTAATTGGCATATGTCTTGGTGGTTATTGATTTTATCTAATATATACACAGTAAAACTACCTTTTCACCAATTTATGATATGCAATAATACTATCATAAATTTACAGAATATACAAGTATATTTTGCATATTTGCATATTTTTTCAATCCTGATAATTTTTACATCTAGCAAAATATCCGTCTGCTTGAATAAACAACTCTGCCATTTCTTTTTCTATTGAAATTTAAAAGGAAACGCTATTGGTCAATCATCACGGATAAATAATTATTGACAAGTCCAGTACTTCGTGTTACGATGTATTGCACAAGAGGAGGAATTTTATGGATATCCAGTTAAAACGGGGACTTCTGGATGTCTGCGTGTTGGCAGCCATCAAAAATGAAGATTCCTATGGCTACAAAATCATTAAGGATATAAGGCCTTATATAGAACTTTCCGAATCCACCCTGTACACCATTCTGAAGCGGCTGGAAACCGCAAATATGCTCACCGTTCGCACCGCAGAACATAGCGGCAGACTACGAAAGTATTACCACATCACAGAGGAAGGGCTTCGTCGGATCGAGGATTTTAAAAACGAATGGGCAGAAATGCTTTCCATATACCAGTATGTAACCAAGGAGGATCATACAAATGACTAAACTCCAATTTCTCCTGTCTCTCAGTGAGAGGCTATCCGGTTTACCTAAGAATGTTGTAGAGGAACACTTGCATTTTTACAGTGAGATCATTGAAGACCGTGTAGAAGAAGGCCTTTCTGAAGAAGATGCGGTTTCGGCGGTAGGCTCTGTTGACGAAATTGCTGCGCAGATTATGGGCAACAATCCTGTGGATACCCCATCGAAGAAACGTCGCCGGATGAAGACTTGGGAGATTGTCCTCTTGGCCGTTGGTTCTCCTGTTTGGATCGCCTTGCTGGTCAGCGTATTTGCAATTATTTTCTCCTTGTATGTATCTCTTTGGGCTGTGATCATCTCTCTTTGGGCAGTTTTCTCCGCCTGTGCCGCCTGTTCTTTTGGTGGTACAGTAGCGGGTATCTATCTTGCCTGTACCGGAAACGGCGTTTCAGGTCTGTTCCTGATCGCCTGTGGTCTTATTTGCGGAGGTCTGGCTATTTTACTGTTCTATGTCTGCAATGCCGCGACCAAAGGCACATTGGTACTTACAAAGAAATCTTTCTTGTGCATCAAAAACCATCTAACAAAAAAGGAGGTATCGCAATGAAAATATGGCTGATTGTGGCAATTGTACTTGTGGTAACAGGTTCACTCCTGTTTGTAGGCATTATGACGTTCTACCAATGGGATTTTACACGATTGAGCACTGTTAAGTTTGAAACCAATGAATTTGTTGCTGACCGGAATTTTAGCAATATTTCTATCAATACCGATACTGCAGATGTGGTTTTTCTCCCCTCTGCAGATAATATCTGCAGAGTATTCTGCAACGAGAAGGGCAATGAAAAGCATAGCGTTTCTATCGAAAACGATACACTGATAATTCATCGGAATGACCAGCGAAAGTGGTATGAATACATAGGAATCTCCTTTGGCACTCCCAAGATCACCGTATATTTGTCCAGAGGTCAGTATTACGCGCTATCTATTCAGGAAAGCACCGGTGACATTGACATTCCGGTAGATCTCAAGTTTGAAAGTATGGATATTCGAGTAACTACAGGTAATGTAACAAATCACGCATATACATCCGGAACCATTAATATCAAGGCGGATACCGGTGATATATTTGTCAAAAATATTCACGCGGACAGTATGAATCTGAATGTAACCACCGGAAAAATCACCGCTGAAAATATCATCTGTGAAGAGGATATCCAGATTGCTGTTACCACAGGCAAAACCCAACTGCATAATATTATCTGCAAGAATATTTTTTCAACAGGAAACACCGGTGATATCACGCTGGAGCATGTAGTTGCCAAAGACTTTTTGTCTGCAAAAAGAACCACCGGCAGCATCCGATTAAATAGTTGTGACGCGGCCAAACTCTATATAAAAACCACCACCGGGGATGTTACCGGCAGTTTGCTTACCGGCAAGATTTTTGTAACCCACACCAGCACAGGAGATGTGGACATCCCCCCCACCACCATAGGTGGAACTTGCGAAATTTACACAACCACCGGTGATATCAAAATGACACTGGGCTCTTAAATTTGTCGCATCCTTGAAGGCACTGCAATCTATGCAGTGCCTTTTGTTTTTGGTAGGATTCACACCCCCTGATCCTGACAGTTTATTTGTTAAATTTTCTCAAAACACAGCACTGTCTTTTGGCGATTATTACCCAGGGATTTTCCCTGGAAGATGTTGCAATTCTTTGCTTTCTATGCTATGCTTAAATCGTATTGAAACGTAGGTTTTGGAACGCTTTTTCCGTTGCAAAGCAAGCAGGAACAAAGCCTGTTTCAAAGAAAAATAAGAACAGGAGAAAGGCAATATGAATCCCAATACCCACTACACACCCACCAAAGACGGGTATGCGATCAGCGGAAGTTTGGATCTGTTTAACAAACTGCTGTACGGCTCTCACCAAAATGACGACAAAGAAGCCAGATATTCCACTTTCGCCGGCGACCTCCCCATGGTTATGGGTGCCGCAACCGACTGGACTGTCTACGACTGGTGTGACTTCGGTAAACGAGGTGTGTTGGCCAGTGGTTTGTCCTTAACCCCCGGCCACAGCAGAGATTGCAACCTCGACGGCAAGGGCACAGGCTCTAAGTGGTTCCACGAGGCATATGATGTCATTTCCGAAACCAAGGACGGATGGATCGAATACACCCTCTCTCACATCAACAACTATTTCCCCAATGTAATGGTGAAAATGGAAGTATATCCTCTGCTTCCCGATGACGGTTATTTGGTACATTACAACATCTCTACCGACCAGCGTGTTATTTTCGCTGCAGGTTTTGGTGGCTTGACCGAATACTTCGGCCGCTTTGAGCAACCCGGCAGTCCCCGTCGGCTTTTCGAGGCAATTGATTGCAAAGGCAATACTGTTGAAGTTGGAAAGAACCGTGCCTGTGTACGGCATACCGACGGTACCACTATGTGGGTCGGTACCAGTTTCCCTGCCGAGTTTGCCGTTGCCTCTGCAAAATCTATGGAAACTGCAGATCCCTGTATGTTCCTGGGAAGCACCCCGGAAAATGAGAATGATCAAGTTGTTAAGATTTCCTCTGTTATTCGCCAGGGTACTGTACTGGACGGCTTCCTCGTAGCTATTCATAACAGTGATGAGGCAACCCTGGACAAGTGGCTGGCTATGAAAGACCCTATGTCCTACGTGAAGTCTCAAATTATCGCCAAGCACGCCTGCATCAATGTGAACACGCCTGAAAATCCCCTGAACCTGACGATTGCTCCCACTGTGGTTGCGCTGGATGCATCTTTCCATAGAAATTCCTTCCACCACGGTACATTTGCTTACCACTCCCCCTTCCTTGGTTGGAGAGCATGGTATGCGCCTACTGCTTTGGGTTGGAATGACCGGGTAAAGGCGGCGATGGTTGCCCACTTGGACGAAATCGTACATACCGCTGAAGGCGAAGAGCGGGTATGGTTTGACGGCACACAGCCTCGGGAAGGCGACGGTCCTTCTCCCTACCACTGCATTGAAAACACCTACGGTTATATGCCCTATTATCTTGGCCTTACCCTGCCCTACTACAACATGCAGGAATGCGGCTTTGATATGATGATGCACCATTTTGAATGGAGCGGCAATCTGGATGTGCCTCGCAAGTATTTCGATGATCTGTCCACTCTGCTGGATTACGAAGAAAGAATCTTTGACCCCGACAATGATGGCCTGTATCAGAACTTCCTGAACACCTGGATCTCCGACGGTCACTCCTACAACGGCGCCGGCTGCGCCCAATCCAGTTCCTACAACTACCGTCACAATATGGTAATGGCAAAGATTGCTCGGAAACTGGGTCTGTCTGATGAGAAATTCGTCAAGCGGGCAGAAAAGATCCGCAAGGCCATCAATGAGAAATTGTGGATCCCTGCCAGCGGCGTAATTGCAGAATCCCTGGATACTATGGGCAACTGCATGATCCACCCCTCTCCCGAATTGAACACCACTTATCTGGCAATCGACTGTGAGGCCGTGGACAATTTCCGGGCATACACTATGCTGAAGTACACAGAAAACTACATTGAGAGTGTGAAGACACAGGGTCAGGGTGGCCGTATGTCCTTCTCCTCCAACTGGGGTCCCAGAAAGTACTCCACCCGTGGCTTGTTCCCCTCCGAAAATGCCTGTCTGGCATTGGCCTACTATCAGTTGGGTCTGAAAGAAAAGGGCAAGGAACTGCTGGACGGCATTGTAGACTGCTACTTTACCGGAAGAAACCCCGGTATGGCAAGCCATGTCCAAACTAATTTGGGTGGCGACGCCGGCGACTGGGATTTCACCGACACAACCAGCACCTATTTGCGATTGGTTGTGGAAGGTCTGTACGGCATTCGCTTCAACGCACTCGACGGTATTGTCAACATTGCCCCCAACTTCCCTGACGACTGGGATCACGCCAGTCTGACTTTGAAGGATATTTCTCTGACCTACACCCGCAAGGGTATGCAGGAAATCTTTGATATTCACTCCGACAGAACTGAAAAGAAGATCATCAAACTGCCTATGTTGGGCGCTGCTGTGGATATGGTTATGCTGGACGGCCAGGTCGTGCCTTACACCATTGAGGCAGGTCAAAACAATGCATTTATCATTGTTGAGACTGAAAAGGTCGGCCGCATCCAACTCCGCGTCATTCACGGCAAGGATCCTCGTCCCACTTTGAACTATGCCGCGCAGGCTCTGGCTGGAAATCAGGTAGTATTCGAGGTCAAAAACGGTACACTGGTTGACTATATGGATATCACTGAGACATTGGAAGATGTGGAAGTGATTGGCAACAAAATCTACGCCAAACTGAAGGAAGCAAAAGGACACCACACGCTGTTCATTCGTGTCAACGCCGGTGAATATGACGCATGGCTGGCAGCAGACTACGAGACCTTAGTCAAGGATGTAAAGGTTGAACCCCTGCAGGAAAAGCCTTTTGTTCCTGTGGATATCTCCAAGTTCTTCAATTGCAAACTGACTGAGATCCATAAGCAGGAATACTTAAGTCCCCGTCCTGACGCATACTCCATTGGCGTGTTTGCCAACGGCCGTTATGCTTGGGAATGGAATCACTATGGTCACAACGGCTTGTTCGTAGACGATAGCGCTCTGCGTAATGCCGGTGGTCTGATCCACACCGATTCCGGTATCCCCTTCCTGACACCTGCCGAAAATGAAAACGTGGCCTGTGTCACTCTGTGGGATAACTTCCCCACCGAGATCACCATTCCTCTGGAAGGCTCCGGTCAGGAAGTGGCAATTCTGTTTGCATCTACCACCAACGAAATGCAGTCCGCCGTTGAAAATGCCCGCTTTACCATCGAATACACTGACGGCACCACGACCGAAAAGAGTCTGGTCTTCTGCGATAATATCGATGACTGGCTGGTACCTGCTCTGCAGAAAGAAAACGAATCTTTCTACTTCAGCAAGTTCAACCACGCCACCGTTCAGAGAATTCGTCTGGATCCCACCAAGACCCTGGCAAATTTGAAGGTCGAAGCAATCGCAAACGAAGTGATTATGGGTATTATGGGTGTAAGTATCAGCAGATAAGTAAAATACTTAACAAAAACGCGAAGCCGTTTGGCATCGCGTTTTTTATGACAAGAATGTATATAAATCAGAACGAAGAGCAGCAAAGTCAGTCAGTTCTTCCTGGCAAATCAGGGTCGCTCCCAATTGGTGCAGTTCTCTCGCTGCAGAACTACCGTCATCGAAGCAGAATACGGGATTCCAGTGATTCTTCAAATTCTTTACTGTACCGTCCCAAGTACCACCTGTACCTAAATTACTTTGGGCTACCAGGGTAAGGTACCCAAGCGTATGAATCACCCGGTTTCGGCTCAACGCCCGAGCAGGCGTAAAAGGAAGATCAAAACTGTCCTCGCTGATGTAAAGCACATTATCCACTGGGGTACAATTCATCAGTTCATCTGCCACAACACAAATCACCTTGCCACCTTCCGCTAAGCATGCATCCTGAGCAATTTTATCTGCCCCCCTGGCATTACCGGAGACCAATGTGATACCCTGTCGAGCCGCTTCCTTGCCTGCCTTTTCCGCAAATTGGTAATTCATCGGGGAAATTTCACGACATCCCACCAAAGAAACCGTTTGCGTATGCAGCAAATCCATATTGCCCTTTGCCCACAGGCATCCGGGAGCATCCAGTCCCAAGCGTTTATGCACCGCCAGAGGATACTCCTGACTGATGCGACTGATGGGGACACATCCGAAACGATTACCGGTCTTCAGATATTGATCCAGATCTTTTGTGTTTCCCAAAAGAGAAATCATTCTGGCTGCCATAGTTCGATCATAGCCTAATGCAATAATATCCTGCTCTGTCAATTCCCGCATATCGTCGGATATTTTGCCTTGAGCCACCCGCATTGCGAGTGTACGAAATTGCGCAACTGTCAAGGGTTTTCGTTCCAAGTCCCCCAACTGGCTTGTCAATAGGAGAAATCCCCGTTCTTTTGCATTCATCGAAACCGCTTCCTTATCACAGGTGTCTTGACTTCTTCCTCTTGCAGCGTACCGTCCGCAGAAAGTACCATAGGCAGAATAGTATAGGCAGAGTATTTGGCAATCTCATCCAGTTTTGCTTTTTCCGGGAAGTTACCTATGATAGACCAGGCAACACCTTTCCGCTTTGCCCGGCCGGTTCTGCCAATCCGGTGAACATAGTATTCGTTTTCTTCCGGCACATCGAAATTGATTACACAATCCACATCGTCCACATCAATTCCCCGGGAGGCTACATCGGTAGCAATCAAGATGGCAAGTTTTCCGTCACGGTAACGCTGCATCGTCTTCTCTCGCTGGTTTTGACGGATATCTCCATGAATACAGTCACAATCCGCGCCGGCTCGCTGGAAATCATCGGAAAGTCGCTGGCACATATGCTTGGTATTACAAAAAATCATCACCCGCTCGTATCCCTGAGAACGAATCAACCGAAGGGTAGTCTCCGCTTTTTCCAAAGGGGAAACCGTAATGGAATACTGATCAATATCCGGTCTGTCTTCCCGCTTGGGCTCTACCGTGATTTCCACCTCATCCCGCTGGTACATCCAAGAGACTGTCATAACCTCTTGCGATATGGTAGCGGAAAACAGGCCTAAATTCTTGCGATTTTTCACTTTTTCAATAATTTTCGTCACATCTTTGAAAAATCCCATATCCAACATCCGATCCGCTTCATCCAACACAACAGTTTGGATCTTGTCCAACCGGATATTTTTACGGTTATAGTGATCCATCAGACGACCAGGGGTAGCAACAACAATCTGGGGTTTCTTCTCCAGTTGTTTGGCCTGCCCCACAATACCGGCACCGCCGTACAGGACGGCCACACGAATGCCTTGATAGTATGTCAACAGGCCACGGAGTTCGTCTCCGATTTGAATTGCCAGTTCCCGGGTGGGGGCTAAAATCAAGCCCTGAACATCCTGGCAGTTAATATCCACATGTTCGATCATAGGAATACCAAAGGCAAAGGTTTTTCCTGTACCGGTTGG
>JAFXBH010000269.1 GCA_017521875.1 Oscillospiraceae bacterium | reverse complement strand
CCCTAACAACCTATGCGCCATTGACAAGAAAGATACCCTTGTCTATACTATATTTAAATCCAAAATCCCTGGGGTGTCGGCATTTGGCTGCACCCCAAAACAGGAGTAGACTTATGTTATTTGATACTCACGCCCATTTAAACGATCCGGCCTTTGACCCGGACAGAGCGGAACTGATGGCCGGCCTGAAGGATAAAGGCATTGGCCTGGTAATGAACGCCGGCTGCAGTCTGGAAAGTTCCAAAGATATTATCCGTATGGCGGAGCAGTATCCCTGGCTTTACGCCTCCGTAGGTAGCCACCCCGACTCTGCCGACGAAGTGAATGAAGATGTGATCAACGAATACCGCAATCTCTGCCGCCACGAAAAGGTGAAAGCCATCGGTGAGATCGGTCTGGATTATTACTACGAAGATATCCCCCGGGAAATCCAGAAACAGGCTTTCCGAATGCAGATGGAACTGGCCAAAGAAGTGGATCTGCCCGTCATTATCCACGAGCGGGAAGCCCACGATGACGGTATGCGGATCGTGAAAGAATTTCCCACTGTCAAAGGTGTATTTCACTGTTATTCCGGCTCTGCGGAGATGGCCCGACAACTGGTGAATATGGGTTGGTACATTGGCTTTACCGGGGTTCTGACCTTCAAAAATGCCCGGAAAGCGGTGGAGACTGCCGCATCCATTCCTCTGGATCGGATTGTATTGGAGACCGACTGTCCCTTTATGGCGCCTGAACCTTATCGGGGCAAGAGAAATGACCCGGGGTATCTACCAAAAATGGCAGAAAAACTGGCGGAAATTCGGGGCATTTCTGTGGAAGAAGCCATCGCCGTTACCACGGAAAACGCCAAGCGGCTTTACCGCATAACAGGCTGAAAAGTTCCTTTTTCCCTTGACAAAAAAGGCATTCTATTATAATATAAGTGTGATGCCTAAATGACGAAAAAACGCATCGTGAATATCCCATCTGCGTAACTGACGGGTGTGCGGAAAAACCGCAAGGGAACGCAGATGTTCAATGCCGACCGTCTGGGCAATTCAGTTATCAAGGAACTGGATTGCCCTTTTATTTTTACTTAGGAGCATAACTATGGAATTTACTTATAAGGGCCTGAAGGCGCAACTGAACAAACACACCGTTACCGATGGCGAACTGGACAAGCAGATCCAGCGCCTGCAACTGCAGAACCCCCGGATCGCCGTGATCACCGACCGTCCCACCCAAGCAGGTGATGAGGTCGTTTTGGACTACGCAGGTTTCTGCGACGGTGTCCAGTTCCCCGGCGGCACTGCGGAAAATCAGACTTTGGTACTGGGCAGCGGTATGTTTATCCCCGGCTTTGAAGACCAACTGCTGGATAAAGTTTGCGAAGAACCTGTGGTGGTGGAAGTTACCTTCCCCAAAGAATACCACGCCCCGGAACTGGCCGGCAAAAAAGCCGAGTTCCGCTGCACCATTCACGAAATCCGTGTCAAAACCCAGTACGAACTGGATGACACCTTTGCCCAGGAAGTGGGCGGCTGCTACACCTTCGAAGAAATGCGGGAGCAACTGCGCAAGAGTATGCAGGAGTATACCGACAACCGGGGTGAGATGGATCTGCAGGATCGTCTCCTGCGGCAGGCTGCTGCCACATTGGATGTGGAGATCTCCAAGGAAGACCTGGAAAATGCCGTGCAGGAGCAACTGCACAACCTGGAAGCCCAACTGGCTCAGCAGGGTCTGACTCTGGAGATGTACTGCAACTTTATGCAGACCACCGAGGAAGACCTGCGGAAAGACGCCTATCCCGCCGCCGAAGCCGCTCTGCGGAATATGGCCGCTGTGGATAAGATCGTGGAACTGGAAAACCTCACTGCCACCCAGGAAGAATTGGGTCAGGCCATTGCCGTTATCTGCCGCAATAACGGTGTTACCGTAGAGGACATTAAGGAACTCTACGACGAGGAATTTGAAAAAGCGGTTATGAGAAGTGTACTCACCGGCAAAGTCATGGCGCTCATTCGGGATGCCGCTGACATTACGGAAGTATAAATATGTTATGACTGCGCTGAAGAGAAAGCGCTAAAAAACAAGGAGGAAACACCATGGCAATCGTATTTGACGAAAACGGCAAGTATGTAGACGAGAAGGGTTTGGTAAAACTGG
>JAFXBH010000268.1 GCA_017521875.1 Oscillospiraceae bacterium | reverse complement strand
GGAGCACATAAAGCAGGGCTCGCAGCTGGTGTACAGGGTGCAGTCGGAGAGATCAGTGGTCTGATACTCCTTGCAGTAGTTGCGAATAGCGCTGATTTCAGAGTGGGTTGTGAGATCGTAGGAGGTGTGGATCTGATTTTCACCGCGGGCAACGATCTCGCCGTTCTTTACCAGCACCGCGCCAAAAGGCTCGTTGCCGTGAGCAGCGGCATCACGAGCCAGCTGCAGCGCTTCGCGCATGAAACGTTCTTCAGACATAGTATTTCTCCTTACCCTCTTGTTGGGTGCGGCAAATTAGGCCAGAGTACGCTCAGCAGCCTCAACAACGTGACCGATCAGAACGGAAGTGGTAACGCTGCCCACGCCGCCGGGTACGGGAGTAATGGCCTCAACAATAGGCTCAACCTCTTCGTAAACGGCATCACCGGACATACCGCCCTTGCCCTTGGAAGTGATCTTCTCAGGATTCCAGTTCATGGAAACATCCACCACGATCTGACCGGGACGGACATAGTCCTTGGTCAGGCTGCCCAGCACGCCGGCTGCGGAAATGATGATATCGGCCTCCCGGCAGATAGCAGCGGTGTCCACGGTCTTGGTGTGGCATACGGTAACGGTGGCGTTCTTGCCGATGAGCATCATAGCAGCAGGTTTGCCAACTACCAGGCTGCGGCCGATCACAACGGCGTTCTTGCCCTTGCAGTCAATGCCGTAGTAGTCCAGAATTTCCATACAGGCGGAGGGAGTGCAGGGAGCGTAGCCCAAGTCATCCCGGCCCTGGTAAACACCGGCGCTGCTGAGATCGGTCAGGCAGTCCATATCCTTGCGGGGATCCAGACGGTTGCAGATCTCTCTCTGATAGGGACGCAGGTGGGCGGGGAAAGGCTGGAACATCAGAACACCGTGAACAGTGTTGTCTGCGTTCACCTGGTCGATGACGGCCAGAACATCCTCCCGGGATGCATCCTCAGCCAGTTCAAAGACCTTTACATCTACGCCAACGGTCTCACCCTTCTTGATGGCGCCTTTTTCATAACTCAGATCGTCAGGACGGGCGCCCACGCGGATAATACCCAGGGTGGGAGCAATGCCTTTTTCCCGGAGGGCAGTAGTACGGGCCAGCAGATTGGCGACCAGCGCTTCGTTGACTTCTTTGCCCAGAAGTTGCTTTGCCATATATATTTCTCCTTAATATGTAAGTAATTCACTGGGGTTCATTATTGCAAAAAAGATGGTATAAATCAATAATCTTTTCGGGATTTATTTATAGATAATACCTATAAATCCTGTTTAGAAAATTACTGACCGAAACCGGCTTTCACGGTGGTGAAGATCTCGTCAGCCATTGCGCCGTACTTAGAAAGCATACCGTTGGCCTTGGCGTTCATTTCTTCTGCCACATCCCGGTTTTTAAGGCTCTTGGTGTTGATGAACACATTCAGGGAAGCAGCCTGCAGAGCGGCCTTGCAGCACACAGCGCCGCAACCTGCGTCGGAAACAGCCAGGCGGCTGCCCTTAGCGGCAAACACAGCGATGTACTCGATTGCCTGGCAGCACAGTTCCATAATCTTCATAGGGGTGGAGCAGGCGATAATGGTGGCCTCTTCCATAACGGTATCCCGGTTGGGGTCATCCTTGGGAATGCCGTAAGCCTTGGCCAGGGGCAGGAAGTTGATTTCGTCAGCCTCTACCTGGTTCAGCAGTTCGGTCTGCAAAGCATCGCACTTTGCTTTCAGGGCAATGATTTCTTCTTCCACCTCAGCATACTTCTTCTTGCCGACGGTAAGAGAGCCAACCATGTTGCCCAGCGCAGTGCCGATGGCGCCAACCAGCGCAGCAGCGCCGCCGCCGCCGGGAGCGGGTGCGTCAGATGCCAGAACTTCCACAAATTTGCGGCAGGATTCCAATGTCATATCCATAGTGTATGTCTCCTTATAGTTAGGGTGAACTGGCACAGGCATTTTGCCTGTGCCAGTTGTAGGTAAAAATCAGAACAATCCGGAAACCTTGCCGGTCTCGGTGTCAACGTCAACGCGGCGGTAAGCGGGGTCAGCAGCAGTACCGGGCATCATGGAGATGGTACCGGCCATGGGGCACAGGAACTTGGCGCCGCCGTACTCCAGAATGTCGCGAATGGTCAGTTTCCAACCG
>JAFXBH010000267.1 GCA_017521875.1 Oscillospiraceae bacterium | reverse complement strand
TCCGGTGACGAGAAGACCGGTGCCAAGATCATTGCCACCGCTCTGCAGGCTCCCATCCGCCAGATCGCAGAGAACGCCGGTGTGGACGGCAGTGTGGTTTATGAGAAGATCAAGAATTCCAAGAAGATCGGCTTCGGCTTCAGCGCCTACACCGAGACCTATATGGATATGATCGAAAACGGCATCGTGGATCCCACCAAGGTGACCCGTTCCTCTTTGGAAAATGCCGCATCTATCGCCGCTTGCGTGCTGACCACCGAAAGTTTGGTGGCCGACAAGCCCAATCCCGAGGCAGATGCCGCTGCTATGGCAGCCGCAGCCCAGGGTGGCGGAATGTACTAAGAAAAAGCACCCCACACGGGGTGCTTTTTTAATTGACAATTGAAAATGGACAATTGACAATTATTTTCTGCAGCTGCTTTGGCGCTGCATTGTAGGGGCGAGCATTGCTCGTCCGTTATTGCTCGGACAGCGGACGACCGATGGTCGCCCCTACATTCTCTTTCGGTAGTACAAAAAAGGAACGGGCAAAGCCGTTCCCTTTCTTTTTAGTTCAGGCGGTATTTTTCACCGTATTCTTTCCGCATACGGCGGTATTCTTCGTCGTCCTGCTTCATTTCCCGCAGGTACTGGTGGGTATCGAATCCGTTGTGGGACAGGGCGATCACCGCCACCGCCACATTGGAACAGTGGTCAGAGATTCGCTCGAAATTGTTCAGCACATCCGAGAGAATGAATCCCATCTCGATAGAACATTCTCCTGCCTGCAGACGCAGAATATGACGGGCCTTGATGTCCGTAACCAGATGGTCCACACATTGCTCAATAGGCTCTACCAGATGGGCGATCTGACCGTCGTTGGCGCCGTAAGCATCGGTGGTATGCACCATAATTTCTTCAATGGCGCTGTGGAGGACGGCCAGTTCTTCCTGTGCCTTTACAGAGAACTGCAGGCCTTTTTCGTGGAGTTCCTGAGCGGCTTCCATCAGATTTACCGCATGGTCGCCCAAACGCTCAAAATCATTCAGGGTGTGGAGGATCTTGGACACCTTCAGAGAGTCCTTCTCCGAGATCCGCTTGGAAGACAACTGCACCAAATATGTGCCAAGGGTATCTTCGTACTGATCCAGTTCCTTTTCCCAGTCCAGAATCTGCCGGGCTTTTTCCGAATCGTAGCCTTCTTTCAGCAATGTCATGGCAGAAGACAGAGCCGTCCGGGCAACCTGAGACATCTGCACGGCCAGGGCTTCACACTCCGCAATGGCCACAGAGGGGGTGGACATCAGACGGATATCCAGCATCAAAGCCTTCTCTTCCTGGAGATCCGGCAGGATCTTGTTGGCCAACCGTTCCAGCAGTTTGGTAAAGGGCAGCAGCAGCGCCACCGTAAACACATTAAAGGCCGTATGCACCACGGCGATACCCACGGCGTCGATGGGCATATCCACAAAAGCCATATCCAGCAATCTGTCCGCCAGACAGTAGATGCCCAGGCAGAATGCCGTACCTACCAAGTTGAAGATAATGTGGATCACGGCCACCTTTTTGGCATTCCGGGTAACGCCCATACTGGAGATCATAGCGGTGACGCAAGTACCGATGTTCTGACCCATAATAATGGGAATGGCTGCGCCGTAACTGACGCTGCCGGTGAGGGCCAATGCCTGCAGAATACCCACAGAAGCAGAGGAACTTTGGATCACAGCGGTGACCACCAGACCCACCAACACACCCAGCAAGGGGTTTTTGAAGGCGGTAAACAGACTGGTAAAGGCAGGATTGTTGGCCAAAGGCTTCACAGCGCCACTCATCAGTTTCATACCGTACATCAAAATAGCAAATCCGATCAGGACGCTGCCGATATTTTTCTTTCTGTCACTTTTTCCCGCCATGATCAGCAGAATGCCGATAAAGGCGAAAATCAGGGAGAAATTCTCCGGTTTCATCAGGCTCATCCAGAAATTGTCGGATTCCACGCCCACCAAAGTCAAGATCCAGGCGGTGAGGGTGGTGCCGATATTGGAGCCCATAATAATGGGGATACTTCTGCCGATGGTCATAATGCCAGAGTTTACAAGACCCACCAACATCACCGTGACGGCAGAGGAAGACTGGATCGCGGCGGTAATGCCTACGCCCAGGGTCAGTCCCATAAACCAGTTAGATGTGAGTTTTTTCAAGCCGGATTCCAACTTGCCGCCGGCCATTCTCTCCAATCCGTCGGACAGCATCTTCATACCGTACAGGAAGAAGGCCAGTCCGCCAAATAGAGTTACAACTGAGAAAAAATCCATTTTTTATCTCCTTATTTACAATATAGACCGCTTTTTCATACAATTTTAGTATATCAAAAACAGGCAAAAAGTAAATAGGGAGATTATGACAAATTCTGCCAGTGTTTTATTTTTCTTTTTTTCAAAACGCACAACCGCTCCGGTATATCCTTTTGCGGATTGTTCAAAATAAATTCAAAATGTTTCTATTGACTTTTTTAGCACTCTCTGTTATACTCTGCTTAGCACTCAGATGTGTTGAGTGCTAAGAACATAGAAGGAGGCAATTCATGGAACTGACCGAACGGAAAAAGAAAGTGCTGCGCAGCGTCGTTGACCTGTATATCCAGACCGCTGAGCCTGTCGGCTCCAAGGCCATTACGGAACTGCCGGATATGAATTACTCCTCCGCCACCATTCGCAACGAAATGGCTGACCTCACCGCCATGGGTTATCTGGAACAGCCCCACACCAGCGCCGGTCGGATTCCCGCCGCTGCCGGTTATCGGCTGTATGTGGACGAACTGATGAGCGACTATCGGCTGACCATCGACGAGACCCAGTCCAT
>JAFXBH010000266.1 GCA_017521875.1 Oscillospiraceae bacterium | reverse complement strand
GAATTTCTACCTTCTGCTTGGGTTTCAGGTATCCTACGATGGAATAGGAAGTACCGGGACCGCTACGAATCCGAAGCCAATCCTGCACATTAATCGTGCCGGTAACCTTGGGCTTCTCAGGCTGCGTTACAGGAGGCTCTGTGACAGGGGGTTCTGTTACAGGAGGTTCTGTTGTAGGAGGCACAGTAGTCTCAGGGGGCACTGTCGTCTCCGGAGGTATCGTCTCTGTGGGTTCTGTGGGGTCGGTCACTTCCGGTGTATTATCCGGTTTTTGGCTATTGATTACAGTATCGTAATCGGTATACTGCAAGGCAATCCAGCCGCCGTCAAATTTACCCCAGGTATATCCGCTGCCGGTAGCAGTCTCGGTGATCACCAACTTCTGGCCCTTGGTGGCAACACCAACCCGGGTATAATTGGTGCCGGGGCCTTCACGCAAATTCACATCCGTTCCGGTAACTGTGATGGTAACAGGATTATCGGTGGTTGCACCATTGTCAGGCGGGGTGTTACCCTCGCCATCCTTCCACTGGGCATACAAAGTCTTACCCTTGGTGGAGGCATCCAGCACAGTGACCTTTGTGCCGCCGGTCTTCGCTGTATACCAACCCTGGAATGTAAATCCGGTATAAGTAGGTACCGGGAAGGGCGTTGCTGTCAGTTCAGAATCATAGCCCTGGCTGCGGGGGCTGGTAGTACCGCCGTTAGCATCGTACAGTACATAGCAGTAATGATCCGGAGGTGTCTGGCTATATACATTGTTTAAGTACATATTGGCTTCGCTGAGTCTGCGACGCAGCAGGAAACTTCTGATCTGATTGCCGGCGCTGCACCACAGGGCAAACGCGCGAATCAGGTCATTGCCGGTAGCACCCTTGGCAATGGCATTATGGAATGTGCCGGCAGTATCGTAAACCCATGAAGTGCCGCAGTTGTAAGAGAACAGTACCAAAGCGTCAAACTGATTCTGGGTCATCTGCAGGCCGTATTTATCTACAATCCGCACATTGATGTCCCGCTCCACACCGGCCAAGTGGTTACGAAGAAGCACTTCTGCTTCTTCCTCCGTAATACCGTTTTGTGTATAATAATCAACCATATCAGAAGGACAACGGGTACCGTAGCCCACAGTATACTGGGTAAAATCCCAATAAGGAACGGCGCTGAAGCCTTCTTCAGCCTTCAAAATGGCTAAACAATCGTTGCTGGCAGTCAGGGTCGATTCCGCCCGGGCTTCCATGGTCCCAAAGGACAGGCCGCCAAGCAACATAACAAACGCAATCAAAAAACTTGCAATCCGTCTTTTCACCAACTTTTTTCTCCTTTCAACGTTTTTGCCCGTTTATTATAGCAGAGGAGGCGCGTTATTGCAACCCTTTTTTCGGTTTTATTACATATTTGTTACCGTTTTGCTCCGCAAAATGTTCCCAATTCTCCTAATATACGACAGTTTTTACCATTATTTACCAAAATATGTTTTTAACCAAAGTTTACATAATTTGTGTACAGGATTTTCATAGACAATCCGTTGCATTTATATCCCGCCTGTGATATCATTATACCATCTTTACAAAGGAGGTATTGACTGTGAAAAAGGCTATGATCGCCATGAGCGGCGGTGTGGACAGTTCTGTGGCAGCATACCTCGCTTTGGCTGAAGGATTTACTTGCATTGGCGCTACCGCTAAACTCTGTGACACCTCTCTTCTGGGGGAAAACTACACGGAACAGAACATCGCAGATGCCCAAGCCGTGGCCAATCGGTTGGGAATAGATTTTTGCGTGTTAGACGGTGTGGATATTTTCAAACAAGCCGTGGTAGATTCATTTATTGACGATTACGCCACAGGACTGACACCCAATCCCTGCGTGCGCTGCAATCAAAAAATCAAGTTTTCTTATCTTCTGGACAAGGCGCTGGAACTGGGTTGCGACCACATTGTAACCGGACACTATGCTCAGATTAAGAAGGACGAAAATACCGGGCGGTATTTATTATGCAAAGCCGTGGACGAAAATAAAGATCAGTCCTATTTCTTGGCCGGTCTGAGCCAGCATCAACTGTCCCACACCTTGTTCCCCCTGGGTGGTTTTTCCAAAGTGGAAATACGGGAAATTGCAGAGCAGGCAGGTCTTCTTACTGCAAAGAAACGAGACAGCCAGGACATTTGTTTTATCCCTGACGGGGATTATATGGCCTTCATCCGTCGCTACACCGGAGAGTCTTCTCAACCGGGAGATTTTCTGGATCTGCAAGGAAATATCGTGGGTCGTCACAACGGTGCAATGGGTTACACGCTGGGACAGCGGAAAGGTTTGGGGCTTGCTATGGGCGCACCGGTGTATGTTTGCTGCAAGGATATGGCCTGTAACACCGTAACTGTGGGACCAGAGGAGTCTTTGTATACCACTACCCTGCTTGCTAAGGATTGGAACTGGTTCCCCTTCCCCATCCTGACAGAGCCTATGCAGGTCACTGCAAAAGCCCGTTCTCGGCACATTCCCCAAACTGCTACGGTTTACCCGGAAGAAAACGGGTATGCCCGGGTGGTATTCGACGCACCTCAGCGGGCAATCACGCCGGGGCAAACCATTGTATTATACGATAAAGATATGGTCATTGGCGGCGGCACCATCACTGAAACATTTTAAACAAAAAAATCCGGAAGGAATACCTTCCGGATTTTTCATTTTATTCTGTACGCAGCGCAACCACAGGGTCTTTCTTTGCGGCGCTTCTACTGGGGATGATGCCGGAAAGCAGCGTCAGCAATACGCTGATAATTACCAGCACTACTGCAATCTCTGGAGGCAGAATCGCCTTCAAATTCGCGATATCTGTCAAAGCAAACAGAACGATATTCACAACCACGCACAGAGCGTAGGTTACACCTACACCCAACACGCCGGAGGTAAAACCAATGATCATCGTCTCTGCATTGAACATACCGGAAACATTCCGCTTGGATGCGCCGATTGCGCGAAGAATACCGATCTCCTTGGTTCGCTCCTGCACAGAGATCAGGGTAATGACACCGATCATAATAGAGGACACCACCAAAGAGATAGCCACAAAGGCGATCAGCACATAGGTAATGGCGTTAATAATGGTAGTGATGGAGGACATCATAATGCCCACATAGTCAGTGTAGCGGATCTGCTTCAGTTCTTCCACAGATTTGTTATAATCTGCGATCACTTCCTCTAAAATATCCTTATTTTCGAAACTGGAAGCGAACAGGTTAATCGTTGCAGGATCGTTCAGATCCACATCGCTCAAGGTGCGCAGATTCTCCTCATAGGTAGTTTCGGAGAATTCCAAAATTTCGCCGTAGTAAATAGCGCACTGCTCTGTGGTATAGGTAGGCAGCGCCATCTGCAAAGCGCCGGCCAACTGTTCTGTAGTCATGGCAGCCATCTGCTGCTGGACTTGTGCCGCATACTGTTTCTTTACCTGCTCGGTGAGCATCTGCCGGAACAGATTTTCCAAATCTTCGTCAGACATGGCGTAGATGTACTCTTCCATTTCCTTGGCATTCATGCCAGCCTGCTGACTGAGGGCCGCAATCATCGTCTCCTCAATTTTTGCCCGGTCAAACTGAGCCATTTGTCCGTCCACCATAGCCTTTAGTTGCTCTTCGGAGGGAATACCCATGATCTTTACATAAGCCTTTGCCTGCTCCTCGGGAGTCAACTCAGCAATATAGGCACGGAATGCGGTTTCCTTGTCCTGATCGGTCAGATTTTCATTCTCTTTGAAAGGCAGACCGGTAAAGATGTCAATGCCTATCTGGTCTTTTTGGGCTGCAATCGCAGCAGAATTTGCATTCTTCTGCACAATATGCTCCGTCAGTGCCTTGGTATAGGCGATAGAACCGGACAGCATTGTGGAAGATGCTTTTTCGCTGGGGCGGATAATGCCGGTGATCTTCAGTTTCAGAGCGTTATCGTATAGGTAACGCAGGCCGGTCTCCTCTTCCCGCAGGTCTACATACAGGCCTGTATTCTCATCCTTCACAAAACAGTCGCCATTGAGGATCACACGGTATTCCTTAGAGCAGATCTCCTCATAGGACCATTTTCTCTGTGTAGTATCAATCTCGCCGCCGTTCAGGATGATATCAAAGGTTTCCTCGATCTTATCATGGGATTCCAAACCCATAGCGAACATAGTCATATCGTCCAGTTCGTTGTTCTTATCCACCACCAGAACGATCTCATCGTAACTGTTAGGCCAACTGCCGTAGATAACATCATACTGATCTTCCAGTACCGGGTTGATAGGTTTGCCATCCTTGCCAGGCAGCATTTCGCACCACAGGTTCGACTGCATACCGGGCATCATCATGGAACTACTCATACCACCGGTCATATTCTCCCGCATGGTAATCATAGAGGACATATCCATATTCATATTTTCCCGCAGCGCATCTGTCAGCATTTCTTCGGTATCCGAATAAATGATATTGCCGTCGGGGTCCTTGGTATACACCAACAGGTCCATATTGTAGGTATACTGGATGCCGGTAAGGGCATTGGACAGACCGTTTTCCTGGTTTTCCAGTTCCTTTTGCAGATACTCCTTAAAGGCCTTCAAATCGTTTTCCGTGGATTCCATATTGTTCAGCGAATTGATCATATCCGCCATAACAGACTGGGAATAGATGGCGTCTAAGTCGTGGGCATCTTCATCTTCGGAATCAATTCCCATAAAGGTCTGTATCAGCGTGGAAATATCCACAGTGGTGGCTTCCAGGGTAATCGGATAAGAGGAAAGGGTATCCTCCTGAATGTCATTGATAAAATTGGAGGCACCGTTGGAAACCGCAAAAATCAAGGCAATACCGATAATGCCGATAGATCCGGCAAAGGAAGTCAAAATCGTACGGCCTTTTTTGGTAAATAAGTTTTTCAACGACAGGCCAAAGGATGTACCCCAGGACATAGAGGGTTTCCGCACACGCTGCGCCTTGCCAAAAATCGCCCGCTGTTCCTGCTCACGGATCTCCCGACGCTCTTCTTCATTCAGCGGCGCGGAATCGCTGGTAATCTCGCCGTCCAGCATACGAATGATGCGGGTGGAGTAGGTATTTGCCAATTCCGGGTTATGGGTAACCATAATGACCAGCCGGTCCTTAGCGATCTCCTTTAAGATCTCCATAACCTGCACACTGGTTTCTGTGTCCAACGCGCCGGTGGGTTCGTCAGCAAGAATGATCTCCGGATTATTCACCAGCGCACGAGCAATGGCTACCCGCTGCATCTGTCCGCCGGAGAGTTGGCTGGGCCGTTTCCGCAGTTGGTCACCCAAACCGACCCGCTCCAATGCCTGCTTGGCTCGCTGGCGGCGTTCCCGCTTGGATACACCGGACAAGGTCAACGCCAGTTCTACATTCTGCAGAACGCTTTGGTGGGGTATCAGGTTATAACTCTGGAACACAAAACCCACAGAATGATTGCGGTAGGAGTCCCAGTCTCTGTCCTTAAAATCCCGGGTCGAACGGCCGGAGATCACCAGATCGCCGCTGGTATACTTATCCAGGCCACCGATAATATTCAGCATGGTGGTTTTTCCGCAGCCGGAAGGGCCTAAAATAGACACAAACTCATTCTGACGGAACTGTAAACAGACGCCCCGTAAGGCTCTGACGGTATGGTCGCCGGCAGGATAGTTTTTAACAATGTTTTTCAACTGTAACATAGGTTTTTCCTTTCGCCATGAAATGGGTAACCGGCAAATGATGCCTATACCTTTTCGATCTCACTTCTTGCGGAATTTACTGAATGTGGCTTTTTTCTCAGTACCATGCAGAAGTCTGCCAATGTTGCTTCTGTGCATAAAGATGATCAGCACCGCAACAAATCCACCCATAAACACCTGTAAAGGGGTATGCCAATATCGTATAGCAAATGTCACAAGGAAGCCCGTTGTTCCCAAAATAGAACTCAGGGACACATACCGGGTCAGCCACAGGCACAGTGCAAACACTGCCAGCGCCACAAGACCGCACTGCCAGTCTGCCATCAGCGCCACAGTTACACCGCTGAGCACACCTTTGCCACCGCGGAATCCCAGCAAAGCAGGAAAGTCGTGTCCCAGACTAACGGCCATACCACCCAGCAAAAGGCCTTCCTGTCCATAACCGAATGGAGCAAGGAGTTGCTTTCCCAACAGGCAGGCAAGTACCGCTTTCATAACATCAATACACACTACCAGTAATGCGCTGGAAGGGCCATGGATTCGCAGAAAATTGGTCAGGCCTGCATTGCCGCTACCCTGTTCCCGCACATCCTTTTTACCCAGCAAATTGGATACACTTACTGCGCCGTTCAGGTTACCCAAAAGATAACTCACCAACACAGTCAGCAGTATGTTCAGCCACATACTTTACTCCTCCTTGTCGCCCTTTTGGCGAATAGTGATCCGCACGGGAGTTCCTTGCAAGCCAAAGACTTCCCGGATCTGGTTTTCCAGATACCGCTGATAAGAGAAATGGAACAATCTCGCATCGTTGCAGAAGATCACAAAATGAGGCGGTTTTGTACCGGCCTGGGTCATATAGTAGATCTTCAGCCGGCGACCCTTATCCGAAGGAGGTTGCACCCGGGAGGTGGCCTCCGCCAGAATGGAGTTCAGTGCGCCGGTGGTAATCCGGCTGGTGTTCTGCTTATGCACATCCTGAATCACCTGGAACAGTTTGTCAACCCGGGAACCGGTCAACGCAGACAGGAACACCACAGGGGCATAGGTCATATAACTCAAGCCGTCCCGAACTGCCAGTTCCTTATCACGCATAGTATTGGTCTCTTTGTCCGCCACCGCATCCCATTTGTTTACCACGATGATCGCGGCTTTACCTGCCTCGTGAACCAAGCCGGCAATTTTCGTATCCTGCTCCGTTACACCGTCATTGGCATCAATCAGGATCAGGCACACATCCGCCCGCTCTATTGCAGCAACGGTTCGCATATTGGAATATTTTTCAATAATATCGTCTACTTTACTCTTGCGCCGCATACCTGCGGTGTCAATAAAGCAGTACTTGCCGGTTTCGTTTTCAAATTCCGAGTCGATGGCGTCCCGGGTGGTACCGGCAATGTTGGATACGATTACCCGCTCTTCCCCTAAAATACGGTTCAGAAGACTGCTCTTGCCCACATTGGGTTTGCCCACGATGGCAACGTTGATTACGTCAGATTCTTCTTCCTGCTCCTCTTCTTCGGGAAATTGCTCCAAGCACCAGTCCAGCAGGTCACCGGTACCGTGGCCGTGAACGGCAGACACTTCAAACAGGTCGCCGATGCCCAAGCCGTAAAACTCAAATACATCGGGATTTACATAGCCGATAGAGTCGCATTTGTTCACTGCCAAGGCGACAGGTTTTTGGGATTTGCGCAGCATTGTGGCTACATCCTGATCCGCAGCGGTCACACCGGAACGAACATCCACCACCATGATGATACAATCGGCCAGTTCAATGCCGATCTCCGCCTGGCGGCGCATAAATTTCAGCATATCATTCTCGGTACCCGGTTCAATACCACCGGTATCCACCAGAGAAAAATTTCTGCCGCACCATTCACAGTCTCCATAGATCCGGTCCCGGGTAACGCCGGGTGTATCCTCTACGATAGAAGTTCTGTGGCCGGTGAGTTTATTAAATAACATAGACTTACCCACATTGGGGCGTCCTACAATCGCAACCAGAGGTTTTGCCATTGGAAATCACTCCTCTCTTAAGGGTATTATGGCACAAAATTATGAACAAATCTATACTTTTTTCCATTTGTTGCAAAACAATTACCTATAAATGGAAAAAGAGGAAGGCTGTACACCTTCCTCTTAGCTTACGCTCTTTTCCAGCCTTAGTCAGCCTTGGCGGCCAAGACCTGACGGCCATTGTAGGTACCGCAAGCCTTGCAAACTCTATGAGGCTGGGTGGGCTCACCGCACTTGGGGCAAACAGCCACACTGGGGGCAGACAGCTTCCAGTTGGAACCACGGCGCTTATCGCGACGGGCGCTGGACACTTTACACTTAGGGACAGCCATGGATGACACCTCCTTGGTCAAACTGCTTTTCACAGCATTCTTTTGTTTATTCCTTATTGAGAAGCTGCTTCAAAGCAGCAAAACGGGGGTCAATCTCCTTTTGACAGGTGCAAGGCCCTTCGTTCAGGTTTTTGCCGCATCTGCAGCACATACCTGCGCAATCAGGCTTGCAAAGCATCTTGGAATCCATATTCAGAACAAAAATCGTCCGAATAATATCATCCAAATCTGCGGTATCCGCCTCAAGGGGAAATACCCATTCGTCTTCATTTTCCTCGTTGGCAAGTTCACGCACCAGCACCGCATCCACAGGAATCTCCACATTGCGGTCAAAGTCAGATGCGCAACGGTCGCAAGTTCCGTGAATACAGGTAGTAATCAAACCCTTCATCACAAGCACACCGGCGGTGTTTCGTACCGTTCCGCTGCATTGCACAGGCTCACTTACCGGCTTGCTTGCACCATACACGAGGTCAGTTAAATCCACACTGGCAGAATAGGCTATGCTTTCACCGGGACGGTCAATAATGGAAGACAAGTCCAGTCGCATAGTATCTCCCTCCTAACAGTCGTGCTTATGTATTATATAGGTATTCAGTCGATTTGTCAAACATTATTTTTGGATTTTTTTACTTTTTTCCGTTTTCCAGTTCCTCCCAGAAAAGTCGAAAGGCGGTCGGCAAGGCAATTTGGACATTGATCTCCTCAGCAGATAGCCAACGGAAATCTCCGCCGCACTCTGCGACCTCAATATAAACTCCACACATATCCCATTCAATATGGGTAAATATATGTTTTCTCTCCACTTGTATCAAAATTTCTTTTGGTTTTAGTCCAAACCGCTCCACCTGTTCCAACGCGCCTTGGAGTGGCATCTTCCGGGGCACATTAGGAAATTGCCAAAGGCCGGCCAACAACCCATGGTCAGGGCGTTTCTCAATGGCGTATTTTCCATCGCAGGAGAGGACAAAAACTGTCTGCTCCTGCACATTTCTCCCCCGCTTGGGCAATTTGATCGGTAATTCCCCCGCTGTTTTATTTTGATATCCCAGGCAAAAATCTTTACACGGGCAATTTTCACAGTCCGGCGCACGATTCGGTCCGCAGACTGTTGCTCCCAGTTCCATTAATGCTTGGGTAAAATCCCCTGTGTCGCTGGGGTAGATCTCCCCAAGCAATGACTGCACTTGTTTTTTATAGGCAGGCTGATCAATCGGGGTGGTATCATCCGTCAGCCGGGCAATCACGCGAAGCACATTACCGTCTACTGCAGGGGTAGGCATACCAAAAGCAATGGAACAAATCGCGCCGGCAGTATACTCCCCTATACCGGGAAGGCTCAAAACATCCTTATATTCCCTGGGAAATACGCCATTGTAATGTTCCATAATCTGCCGGGCGGCCTTTTGCAGATTCCGGACACGACTGTAATATCCCAGACCTTCCCACAGTTTATGGAGTTGTTCCCCGTCACACTCTGCCAGTGCGGCAATGGAAGGTAAGGCCGTTAAGAACCGGGTATAATATCCCTTGACTGCCTCCACCCGGGTCTGCTGGAGCATAATCTCCGATACCCAAATATGGTAGGGATCCCGATCCTGCCGCCAGGGCAAATCTCGCCGACTGACTTTGTACCAGGGAAGCAACGCTTCCGGAAGACGGCTAAGGAATTTATACTTGTCCACAGGGCGAACCTCCTTGGTAAATATGTATTCATTGTACAACAGACATCAAAACTGTGTCAAGGTAGGGGAAATTGGAAAAATTAATGGATTTTATAAAAAAAGGACTTGCATTTTCAATTCCAATGTGCTATTATAGGCAAGCACTTGTGAGAGTGTGCTACGCGCCGATAGCTCAGTTGGATAGAGTGACTGGCTACGAACCAGTAGGTCGGGGGTTCGAGTCCCTTTCGGCGTACCATTAAACAGGATATCCCATCCGGGATATCCTGTTTAATTTTTATGTAAGGAAGGGACTCGAACAATCAAATGCAACGCGGATGAGCGTTGCCCGCTGCGGCTGGACGCAGCGGAACCTTAATTTTTGCCAAAGGCGAAAATGCAAACGAGTCCCTTTCGGCGCAGGCCGCCCAATGAGTAGTAAGAAAACAGATTACTACGCCGCATTACTCATCTTGCTAACAACATCTAATTTTCTCTTGAAAGTTTCTGTCAAACATTGTAAAATAGTTCCATAAAAACAGGAAAGAAGGGTTTTTATGCAACTTTGGGAGAAAGAACAGGTATACACACTTTTGCCTGCCATTGGCGTTATGCTGATTCTTGCATTCGTTCTGCATAAAACTTTAGGGAACAAAAGCGAGCAAATACGCCGCATCCCCCTGCAGATCATTACTGTAATTCTACTGGGTCTGGAAGTAGTAAAACAATTGTGTTCTATTCTTAAGGGATATGATCTGTATCACCTCCCCTTCCACTACTGTTCCTTATTTTTGTATGTTATGCCCTTTATGGCTTTTTATAAGGGCAAGTACAAACGGGAGGTTGATGCCATTGGTTTTTCTATCTCCTCCGCGCTGTTTCTGCTGATGCTGATCTACCCCGGTCTGATTTACAGCGGATATAATGTGCAGCAGTATTTTCAGGATGTTTTCTCGTTCCACACGGTTACATTCCACAATCTTGCTATGTTTGGTTTCCTTGTGATTATCGTTCTGAAATTACATACTCCCTACAAAGGAGATTACAAACCTGTGATCGGCTTTATGCTCCTTTTCTCTTTGGTTGCCGCAGTTATGGCACAAGTACTGAAAACAAATTATGCCAATTTCTATACCTGCAACATCCCGCCACTGGAAGCAGTGCGGCTCAGCGTACAGGCAGTTTTGGGAAAAGGCGTTACCCAACTGCTGTATGTTCTGATCGTGGCTGCATTGCAGACCGCATTCACCCTGATGACTTACTATCTGTTCTGCAAACTGGAGAACATCTTTGCAGCAAGAAAGAAAGCCGTCAATCAGGCCAACTAAAATAAAAAGCAGGACCGGTTGGTCCTGCTTTTTATTATTTAAATACTTGCTTTCAGGGTCTCTGCCAAGTCGGTCTGCTCCCAAGGCAGGTTGGCTGCACCGAAGTGGCCGTTTCTTGCAGTCTGGCTATAGATCGGTCGACGCAGTTGCAACTTCTTGATAATGCCACCGGGGGTCAGGTCGCAATGCTTACGCAGCAAGGCAGTCATCTCTTCGTCGGAAATTTTACCCGTGCCGTAACTGTTCACACGGACAGATACCGGCTGGGCCACGCCGATGGCGTATGCAATCTGCACCTCCACCTGCTCTGCCAATCCGGCCGCCACCAGATTCTTGGCCATATATCGGGCCATATAGGCACCGCTTCTGTCTACCTTGGTAGGGTCTTTGCCGGAGAATGCGCCGCCGCCGTGGGAGAAGTAGCCACCGTAGGTATCCACGATGATCTTTCTGCCGGTCAGGCCGGTATCACCGTTAGGGCCGCCAATCACAAAGTTGCCGGTGGGGTTGATGTGAATATGAGAAACACTTTCAATATCAAAGCCATACTGCTGCAGCACAGGGGCGATCACGCCCTCCCGAATATAGCGGCGCAGTTCGCTCATTTCAAAATCCGCACTGTGCATAATGGACACAACCACAGTGTCAATACCAACCACATTGCCCTGCTCATTAAATTCCACGGAGACCTGGGTTTTGCCGTCAGGACGAAGCAAGTCGTTGCTTTCCACACACTGGGTCAGTCGGTTTGCCAGGGCTCTTGCCAGGGCTACAGGCAGGGGCATCAGTTCCGGTGTCTGGGTGCAAGCACCGCCGAACATCATACCCTGATCGCCTGCGCCGCCAACTTCGTCGTTAGTGCCCAGGGCAATGTCTGCAGACTGGGTATGGACTTTGCACAGGATCTCCACGGTATCGGCCGCGAAATTATCAGCGGGGTTGGTATAACCGATAGAGGCGATCACCTCACGGGCAACAGCGGCATAATCCACCTGTGCAGTGGTGGTGATCTCACCGCAAATTAAACAAAAATTGGTAGTAACCGTAACTTCGCAAGCCACACGGGAATTGGGATCTTGGGCAAGGCAAGCATCCAGGATCGCATCAGAAATCGCATCTGCCACTTTATCCGGGTGACCGCAGGTTACACATTCAGAAGTAAACAATCTTTTTTCCATAATAAAACTCCTTATACAAAAAATTAACCGCACACCGAGCATTCGATGTGCGTTCAATCGAATCCTCATCTGTCGTTGCCGCCGGATTTAGCACCACGCTTTCGCAGGTTGCTGGGTTTCATCGGGCCGTTCCCTCCACCGCTCTTGATAAGGCTTGTATGCAGTTGCTACATTATTCTACAATAAAATCTGTTTTTGTCAAGCATTATTTGGTTTTTTTCCAAAGAAAATGTTCATAATTCGTTTATAGACTTTTTTGCCAAAAAGTGGTATGATAACTGTACTATCATTAGGAGTTGATGAGGTTGAAAAATCTTCGTTATAAGTTTAATCGGTTCTGCTTTGCAAACCGCAATAAGGGTATTCCCAATTTGATGCTTTACATCGTTCTGGGAAATGCCGTTGTTTATTTGTTAAGTATGTTCGCAGCGGATCTTTCACTGTACGGTATTCTTTGCTTTGATCGGCAACTGATTCTACAGGGACAGGTTTGGCGGCTATTCACTTATGTGTTTACTTCTTTTTCATTTGATAACAACCTCGTATTGGTGGCCATCAGTTATCTTTGCTATTTTTCCATTGGCAGAGCCATAGAGAATGTGTGGGGCACATTCCGCTTTAATTTGTTCTATTTATCCGGTGTTCTGATGATGGATATTTTCGCGATGGCTTTCGGAGGCATTGCTGTTCATGGATATGATTTCTCCCTGTTCTACAGAAGCATGGGATCCAACCTGAACCTGACTCTGTTTTTAAGTTATGCTACACTATACCCCAACGCCCATTTCCTGCTTTTCTTTATCATCCCGGTAAAAGCATGGATTTTCGCATTGATCGACCTGATTTTGACAGTTCTGCAGATTTTCTCTCTGTCCTACCCCATTTTTGCATTCCCGCACAACCTGTTCCCGCTGGTTGCCATCGCCAACTATATTTTGTTCTTCGGCAAAGATGTAGTGAACATCCTCCCTGTGTCCTGGCGACTCAATGCCGAACGGCTTTTCAAAAAGAAGTCCGCCAAGAAAACAGGAACCATTCCCTTCCCTACCGCAGGGTCTTATCAGGCAACGGTGGCAAAACCCTCTGCTCCCTATAATCATCGATGCACCGTTTGCGGCCGCACCGATGTGAGCAATCCGGAACTGGAATTCCGGTACTGTTCTCGCTGTCAGGGGTATCACTGCTACTGTGAAGACCACATCAGCAACCATGAACATATCGAATAAAACAAAAAAGGTGCGAAAAACGCACCTTTTTTGTTTTTTATGTAGAATTTTAGAAAGCACTATGATATACTGGTAAAAATACAAAAAAATTGCACGGAGGAATCGACTATGAGCAGAGCGGACGAATTATACCGCCAAACTTGTCTGGATATTCTGAACAACGGCTTTTACGATACGGATCTGGATGTCCGTCCCCGCTGGGCTGACGGCACACCGGCACACACCGTGAAGAAATTCGGTGTTGTCAACCGTTACAAT
>JAFXBH010000265.1 GCA_017521875.1 Oscillospiraceae bacterium | reverse complement strand
CATCCAACGCAGAAGGTCAATGCCGTGGATGCACTGATTCGTCAAGCAGCCGCCGTCCTCTGCCCAGGTACCACGCCAGGTAGCCTGGTCGTAATAATCCTTGTTCCGGTTCCAGCGGACATGAATGCTGCCGTGGGACAGTTTGCCAAAGCGGCCTGCCTCAACGGCTTTGCGGGTCTTTTGCACTGCGATATTGAAACGGTTTTGATGGCAGGCGCAAACCGCTACACCCTTTTCTTCGCTGCGGCGAATGATCTCCTCTGCGTCCGCAATGTTCATTGCCATCGGCTTTTCGATAATGACATTGATACCGTTATCAATGCAGTATAGCGCGATCTCCGCGTGGTTGCCGCTGCTGGTAGCGATCGCCACCAGTTCCAGTTCCGGATGGTCAGCGATCATTTTTTTATAGTCCGTGTAACGGGCAATGGTCTGATCATTCTGAAGATCGTGCTTTGCCAAAAGGCTCTCGATGTTCTCCGGAACGATGTCGCAGGCTGCCACAAACTCCAAGCCGTTATTGAGTACTGCCTTTACATGGTTGGTGGCGATTCTGCCGCAACCGATCAGTGCGTATTTCATGGTTTTTATCTCCTTACAAAACCTCGATGTTATCTCTGGGCGTAACATCCTTCATTACATTCTTGGTATCAAAAATCGCCTGGGCGTGCTGCTGCACGAAGGCATAGTCCACATTGGAGTGGGCGCAAGTGACCATTACCAGGTCAGCGCTCTTAAGCAGTTCCTCTGTCAGCGCAGGTTCAGAGTGTTTCACTTCGCCTTTTTCCTTATAACTGCTGACCCAGGGGTCGTAGTAACATACATCTGCGCCGACCTTTTCCAGTTCCTCGATGACCCGGATAGCGGGACTTTCCCGGTAGTCATCGATGTCCTGCTTGTAGGCAACACCCAAAATCAACACCTTCGCGCCGTTGATTGCCTTCTTATGGCGGTTTAAGATGTGCATTGCCCGCTCAACGCAGTACTCCGGCTGACCGTCATTGATGACCATACTGTTTTCAATCAAGGTGGTATGGAAACCGAACTCTCTTGCTTTCCAGGTTAGGTAGTAGGGATCCAAAGGAATGCAGTGACCACCCAGACCGGGACCGGGATAGAATGCCTGGAAGCCGTAGGGCTTACTCTTGGCTGCATCGATCACTTCCCAAACGGAAATACCCATCTTATGGCAGAGCCTGCCCAGTTCGTTCACCAGACCAATATTGATATTGCGGTAAGTATTCTCTAAGATTTTCTCCATTTCAGCCACTGCCGGGCAGGAAACAGTGTGGATATCGCTCTCCAAAACGGCACGGTACATGGCAGAGATCACCTCTGCGGCATCTTCGCCCACTGCGCCTACCACCTTAGGGGTATTCTTGGTCTTATAGATCAAGTTACCCGGGTCTACACGCTCGGGGCTAAAGCCTAAATAAAAGTCCTTACCACAGACTAAACCACTGCCTTTTTCCAAGATAGGTTTGATCAGTTCCTCGGTAGTACCGGGATAGGTAGTAGATTCCAGAACAACCATGGTACCGGGTTTCAGGTTCTTTGCGATCTCAATGGTAGAATCACGAACATAACTGATGTCAGGCTGCTGATGCTTGTCCAGCGGCGT
>JAFXBH010000264.1 GCA_017521875.1 Oscillospiraceae bacterium | reverse complement strand
GGGCATTTTGGGCCATACCGGAAAGTTCATTCCTGAGACTTATGAAGGGCAGATCATTCGCTGGGCGGACCGTATGGCCTATGTAAACCACGATATTGACGACGCCACTCGCGCCGGTATTTTGAACCGGGACGATATTCCGAAATCCGTGCTGAAGACGCTGGGTATGACCCATTCTGCCCGGATCAATACATTGGTCTGTGATATGATCAACACCTCCCGTGAGGCGGAAAAGATCACTCTTTCTTCCCAAGTGGAAAAGGCTTTGCAGGATTTGCGGGAATTTATGTTTGAGCGGGTCTATCGCAACCCGGTGGCCAAAGGTGAGGAAGCCAAAGCCCAGGGTATGCTGAAGCGGCTCTATGAATACTATTACACCCACCCGGAGGCAATCCCGGCTGACTTCCAGCCCCAACTGTCTTTGGAGGGAATGGAGCGTACGGTCTGTGACTATATTGCCGGTATGACCGATAAGTACGCCGTAGACAAGTACACGGAACTTTTTATCCCCACCGGATGGAATATCCGGGGATAATATGGTATAATAATCAGAAAATTTTCAGAAAGGAGCGGTTGCTATGGCATTTCCCCCTGCATTTATGGACGAACTCATCGCCCGCAATCCCATAGAAGAAGTGGTTGGCCGGTATGTCACCCTGAAACGATCCGGTGGTAATCTGTTTGGACTGTGTCCCTTCCACGGGGAGAAGACCGCGTCCTTCTCTGTTTCCCCTGATAAGGGAATTTACTACTGCTTTGGCTGCCATAAAGGCGGACGCGCAGTGAATTTTATGATGGAGGTAGAGGGCCTCAGTTACCCCGATGCCGTCCGTGCCCTGGCCAAACAGGCAGGCATGGAAGTGCCGGAAGATGAGCAATACCAGAATCGCTACCGTGCCCAGGAGCGGCTGTGGGCGCTGCACAAGGAAGCAGCCCGTTTCTTCCATAGCCAGTTATACGCCCCTGTAGGCCAGCAGGCGCTGCAGTATGCTTTGGGCAGAGGTTTGTCCAAAGGTATCCTTACTACCTTCGGCGTAGGTTATGCCCCTGATACCTGGGATTCCCTGATAAAGGCAATGAAAGCCAAGGGCTATACCCAGCAGGAACTGATCGACTCCGGCCTTGTGTCGGTGTCCCAAAAGAGCGGCAATATTTTTGACCGTTTCCGGGACAGATTGATGTTCCCTGTAATTGATGTGCGGGGCAATGTGATTGCATTTAGTGGCAGAGCATTGAAAAAAGGTGACGATGTTGCCAAATACTTAAACTCTCCGGAAACCCTCATTTTTAACAAACGGAAAAACCTGTTTGGTTTGAATCTGGCTAAAAAGACAAAGCAAAACAGTCTGATCCTGGTGGAGGGCAATGTGGATGTTGTTGCCCTGCATCAGTACGGATTTGATAACGCTGTGGCATCCTTGGGCACCAGTTTAACAGAGGAACAGGCGGCGTTGATCACCCGTTATGTAGAGCAAGTCATTCTCCTCTATGACAGCGATAAGGCAGGCCAGAATGCCACCGCCCGCGCTATTCCTATTCTGGAAAAGGCGGGTTTGCGTGTAAAAGTACTCCATGTGCAGGATGCGAAGGATCCGGATGAATTTTTGAAGAAATTCGGAGCGGATAAATTCCGCCTTTTGCTGGACGAATCCGCCAACCGGGTGGAATACCAACTGAATGTGATCCGCAGAAAGTACGACCTTGGAATCGATGACCAAAAGATCCGCTATGTGCAGGAATCTGCGGAACTGATCTCCACTCTGGACAGTTCTGTAAAACGGGAAGTCTATAGTGGCCGTGTAGCAGAAGCCGCCGGCATCAGTCTGGATGCGATGAAACTGGAGGTCAATAAGGCCTTCAAACGACGAATCGCCCGGGAGAAGAAGAAACAGGAAAAGATAGACCTGGAGCCGGTGAAGGCTTTGCAGCCCAAGACCCGGGCCATTCGCTATGATAATGTGAAATCCGCCCTGGCAGAGGAAAGCGTCATTGCGCAGGCTTTGCGAGACCCGGCATTGCTGGATCTGTGCCCTGACCTGACCGCGGCGCAGTTTTCTGTGGATCTGTGGAGCAAGGTGTATAACCAATTGCGAAAACGCCACAGTCAGGGAATGGATATTTCGTTGGGCGTGCTGGAAGACCTGACTCCGGAGGAGACAGGCCATCTTGCCGGCGTATGTCAGAGAGCAGATAGCCCGGTGAACGAGACTGCTTTCCGGGATTGTGTCAGAATTATTGTGTCGGAAAGTCAAAGCAGGGAAGTGCAGTCGGATGATGACCTTTTGACATTGCGAAATAAGTTAAAAGAAAGCAAGGGAACAAAACTATGAGTTCTACTCTGCTGGAACAGCAGTTGCCTATCAGCCATGGAGAAGATGAAGCCCAGCAGTATTTGCAGCAGATTCGCACCATTCCCCGGCTGACTTCTCAAGAGGAGCGGGAACTGGCAAGCCGCTGCGCTGCCGGAGATGCAGAAGCGATTCGTAAAATGGTCAGCGCCAATTTGCGTTTGGTAGTATCCGTAGCCAAGGAATATGCAGGCCGGGGCGTACCGCTGCTGGATTTGATCCAGGAGGGCAGTATCGGTCTTCTGATCGCAGCAAGGAAATTTGATTGTACCTTGGACTACCGATTTTCTACATACGCCACCAAGTGGATACGGCAGAAGATCAGCCGATGCATTCTCAACCACGCCGGACTGATCCGCGTGCCGGAGCATACCGCTGAGCGAATCCGTAAGGTTATGAAGGCGAAAACCGCATTGCAGCAAGATTTGGAACGGGAGCCGACCACTGAGGAAATCGGAGCAAAAACAGGATTCTCCTGCAAAAAGGTAGAGGAATACCTCTCCCTGATTCCGGAAATTTTCTCTGTAGATACGCCCGCAGGGGAAGACGAGGAAGGGTCTCTCCACCAGATTTTGGAAGACCTGCAAGCCCCCCAGCCCCAGGAGGAACTGGTGCGGCGGGAATTGGAACAGACGATCAATGCCTTGTTAAGCCAATTGCCGGACCGGCAGCAACTGCTGCTGCGGCTGCGGTTTGGAATGGAGGACGATACCTGTTACTCCCTGGAAGTGATTGGAGAAAAACTGGGTATTTCCAAAGAACGGGCGAGACAAATTGAACGCCAAGCCTTGGACAAATTGAAAACCCTTAGCCAAGGACTTGGATTGGAGGATTTTTTAAACTGATGGAATTTACATTTGAACCATCCCCTTGGGATTTGACATTAGACCGCCTATCGGCGGGGGATAGCATTTCGGCACTCCGCTGTCTGGAAATGTTGGAATCTCAAACAGAAGATGCGGTGGAAATGGCGCTGCTATCCTTGGAAGAGCGGGGCATCGCGCTGGATGTTTCCGATCTGCCTTTGGATGGCGGAAAAGGAGATGCTGCTGTTCGGTTGCGTCTGGAGCAGAAACTTGCCAAAAGCGGCGCGTTGCAAAGCAGTCTGGAGGAGAATGACCCCTTGAGACTGTACCTGGAAGAACTTTCAGCAATTCCTGTTACCGGGAACATAGACGAACTGACCGCAAAATACCTTGCCGGAGACGACGATGTGGGCAAGGAATTGGTGAATCTGTCCCTGCCTTTGGTAGTGGAGCGGTCCTGCGCTATGACCGGACGGGGCGTTCTGTTGCTGGATCTGATTCAGGAAGCAAGCCTTGGCCTGTGGCAGGGCGTTCTGAACTATGCAGAGGGAGATTTTGAGAGCCATATCCGCTGGTGGATCGACCAGTATCTTGCAAAAGCGGTGCTGATGCAGGCAATATCCTGCGGCATTGGTGAGAAGATCCGGCAGGGAATGGCAGATTATACAGATGCTGACCAGCGGCTGTTGGCAGAACTGGGCAGAAACCCCACTGTGGAAGAAATTGCAGATTCTCTTCACATCACAGCAGAAGAAGCGGCAACTTATGCATCTATGTTGATGCAAGCCAAAGTAAGACAAAAAGTAGACAAGACAATCCAGCCGGAAGAAACTTCCGAGGAAGAGGACCAGTCGGCAGACAATACTGCATATTTCCAAATGCGGCAGAGAATCACGGAAATGCTTTCTACCCTCAGTCCCCGGGAGGCGGAAGTGATCTCCTTGCGGTTCGGCTTGGAGGGCGGCTTGCCCCAAAGCCCGGAACAGACCGGCGCTGCCCTGGGAATGACCCCGGACGAAGTGATCAAAATAGAGGCATCTGCTCTGTCCAAACTGCGGCAGCAGACGGATGAAGGAGGAACATAAAATGGCAAAAACCTATGCAATCGCAATCGACGGCCCTGCCGGTGCCGGTAAAAGTACGATGGCCAAGCGTTTGGCTAAGGAACTGGGTTACTATTATGTAGATACCGGCGCGATCTACCGCACCGTAGCATATTTTCTGGATTTGCTGGGCGTCAGCCCTAAGGATGTGGACGGTGTGGAGCGTTATATTGACGAACTGACCGTAGGCATTGAATACGACGAAGAAGGCAAGCAGCATATGCTGATGAACGGTATGGATGTGACGGACGAGATCCGTACGCAGGATATTTCCCAGAAGGCAAGTCTTGTGTCCGCTCACGCAGTGGTGCGGGAAGTGCTGTTGGATATGCAGCGAGATGTGGCAAAAGCCCATAATGTGATTATGGACGGCCGTGATATTGGTACCGTGGTGCTGCCCAAAGCAGATGTGAAGATCTTCCTGACTGCATCTGCAGAAGTTCGGGCCAAGCGTCGTACCGAGGAACTGCTGGCCAAGGGCCAGAAGGCGGTGTACGATGTGGTGCTGAAGGAAATCCAGCAGCGGGATTATCAGGATACCCACCGGGAGATTGCTCCGCTGAAGATGGCGAGAGATTCCGTGAAACTGGATACCTCTGACATGGATATCGAAGGTGTGATCGCCGCTATGAAAAAGATCATCGGGGAGAAAATACCTCTATGAGTGTTCGTGTAGCGGAAAGCGCCGGATTTTGTTTTGGCGTGAATCGTGCGGTGGAATTGGTGGAGCAGGCAGCGGCCTCCGGTCAGCAGGTCTGTACCTTAGGCCCTATTATCCATAACCGCCACGCGGTGTCTCATTTTGAAGAAATGGGCGTTAAGGTAATCCATACACCCCAGGAGGCGCAACCCGGGCAGACTGTGGTGATCCGTTCCCACGGTGTCACCAAGGCCGTGCAGGAGGAACTGGAAGCCAGACAGGTCAATGTGGTGGATGCCACTTGTCCCTTTGTCAAGCGGATCCACGGCATCGTCAGCAAAGCAGAAGCCGAGGGACGACTTCCTGTGATTATCGGTACCCGTTCCCACCCGGAGGTGGAGGGAATTGCCGGTTGGTGTACACATTGCAAGATTTTTGAAAACCCAGAAGAGTTGGAAGAATGGGCCAATTCCGGTGAAATTACTCCGGATTTCCCCATCAGTATGGTATGTCAGACTACTTCCACGGAATCTTTATGGAAATCTTGCGAAAATTTTGCAAAAAAAGTGTTTACTAATGTAAAAATATTTGATACAATATGCAAAGCTACCGAATCTCGGCAAAGCGAGGCTGCAAGATTAAGTAAAGTCTGTCAGGCCATGGTCGTTGTAGGTGACACCCACTCTTCCAACACAGGACGCCTTGCTATGATTTGTCGAGAGCACTGCGACAAGGTATTTTTGGTGGACAATGCGTCCGAACTGAAACCTGAAGATTTTAGCGGTGTGGCTGATGTTGGAATCACGGCTGGTGCATCAACACCGGCGTGGATTATAAAGGAGGTCAACAAGACTATGAGCGAAATTACGAATGTTGAGACTGTACAGGAGGATTTTGAGGCCCTTCTCGAGCAGTCAATCAAGACTTTAAATACAGGAGATAAGGTTATCGGCGTCGTTACCGGTATTGGCACCACTGAAGTCCAGATCGACCTGGGCACCAAGCATGCCGGCTATATTCCGTATGATGAAGTCAGCGCAGACCCCACTGTAAAGCCTGAAGATGTTCTGAAGGTTGGCGACGAAATCGAAGTATTCGTTGTCCGCGTGAATGATCAGGAAGGCGTATGCCAGGTTTCCAGAAAGAAACTGGAAGGTATGAAGATTTGGGACGATATGTCCACTTGGTGCGAAGAGAAGACCGTTGTGGAAGGCACCATCACTGAAGAGAACAAGGGCGGCCTGGTTGCTACCGTTAAGGGCATCCGTGTGTTCATTCCCGCTTCCCAGTCCGGTATTGCCAAGGGCGGCGATATGACCGGTTTGGTAGGCACTACCACCCAGCTGAAGATTACCGAAGTAAACCGCGCACGCCGTCGCGTGATCGGCTCTATCCGCGCTGTATCCTCTGAGACCCGCAAGGCCGCTCAGGAGAAGGTTTGGAATGAGATCGAAGTGGGCGCAAAGTACCACGGCACTGTCAAGTCCCTGACTTCTTACGGCGCATTTGTGGACATCGGTGGTGTTGACGGTATGGTTCACGTTTCCGAACTGAGCTGGAACCGCATTAAGAATCCTGCAGAGGTCGTTTCCGTTGGCGACGAGATCGATGTATATGTCATCTCCTTTGACGCTGAGAAGCGTAAGATCTCTCTGGGTTACAAGACCGCTGAAATGAATCCCTGGAACAAGTTTATGACCGGCTACAATGTAGGCGATGTTGTAACTGCTAAGGTCGTTAAGTTGATGACCTTCGGTGCATTCGCAGAGATCATTCCCGGCGTTGACGGCTTGATCCACATTTCTCAGATTGCTGATCACCGCATTGGCAAGCCTGAAGATGTCCTGTCCGAAGGCCAGGAAGTTCAGGTGAAGATCACTGAGGTTGATGCTGAGAACAAGCGCATTTCTCTGTCTATCCGCGCTCTGCTGGAGCCTGTTGCTGAAGAAGCAACAGAAGAGGCTGCTGAGGAAACCGTAGAAGCCGAAACCTAAAATATTACATACCGGGACCGGAGCGCCGGTCCCGGTATTTTCTTATAAGGAGAAATATCCATGGTTAAACATATCGTGCTGTACACCCTGAAAGAAGGCGTAGATAAGGCGGAAGCCGTATCTATTATCAAGGCGCAGTTGGAGCCGCTGGTGGGCGTGATCCCCGGGCTGAAGCATATGGAAATCCGATCTGCATACCAGGGCGGTATGGACTATGCGCTGTATTCTGAGTTTGAGAGTAAGGAAGATCTTGCCAATTACGGGACCCATCCTGCCCATTTGGCAGCCAAGGAACATTTCTGGCACTTCCTGGATACCCGCACTTGTGCGGACTATGAGGTATAAGGAGAAAGACGATGAAAGCAATTGTAACAGTGGTCGGTAAGGATCGGGTAGGCATCATCGCATCCGTCTGTGTGGATTTGGCGAAGTACAATGTGAATGTCTTGGACATCCGCCAGACCGTTATGCAGGGATACTTCACAATGATGATGGTAACAGATGTATCTGAGAGCACCTGTCCCTTGGCAGAACTGGCTCAGAAACTGGAAGAAAAGGGCAAAGAGATGAATTTGTCCATCAGACTGCAGCGGGAAGAGATATTCCAGGCTATGCATCGTGTGTAAGTTGAGGTTAGAATATGCTGGATTTTAAGGATATTTTAGCCACCCAGGATATGATTGATAAGCGCCACCTGGATATTCGTACCATCACTATGGGCATTTCCTTGCTGGATTGCGCCCATGAAGATGTCAATGTTTGCGCTCAGCGGATCTATGACAAAATTACCAGCCGGGCAGCCAATTTGGTCAAGGTAGGCGAGGAGATTGAGTGGGAGTTTGGTATTCCTATCGTTAATAAGCGGATCTCTGTGACACCTATCGCCTTGGTGGGCAATGCCTGTAATACCGATTCCTATGTACCCTTGGCCATTGCTATGGACAAAGCGGCTAAGGAATGTGGCGTTAACTTCATCGGTGGTTTTTCTGCCTTGGTGCAGAAAGGCTGTACCAAGGGCGACTGGATTTTGATGGACTCTATTCCGGAAGCCATGCGCTGCACTGAACGGGTTTGTTCCAGTGTGAATGTGGGTTCTACCAAGGCCGGCATCAATATGGATGCCGTGGCTAAAATGGGTGAAATTATTAAGAAAACTGCCAAGATTACTGAGGATCAAGACGGATTAGGCTGCGCAAAGTTGGTAGTATTTGCCAATGCAGTGGAAGACAATCCTTTTATGGCAGGTGCGTTCCACGGCGTAGGAGAACCGGAATGCGAACTGAATGTAGGTGTTTCCGGTCCCGGTGTGGTGTACCACGCGTTGCAAAAAGTGAAAGGTCAACCCTTTGATGTGGTGGCTGAAACCATTAAAAAGACCGCATTCCGGGTGACCCGTATGGGTCAGATAGTAGGTGTGGAAGCCGGCAAGCGGCTGGGCGTTCCCTTTGGCATTGTAGACTTGAGCCTTGCGCCTACCCCTGCAGTGGGTGATTCCGTTGCCCGTATTTTGGAAGAAATGGGTTTGGAGGTTTGCGGTACCCACGGTACGACCGCAGCCCTGGCGCTGCTGAATGACGCAGTGAAAAAGGGCGGCGTGATGGCTTCTAACCATGTAGGCGGCCTGTCCGGCGCATTTATTCCTGTATCTGAGGACGAGGGTATGATCGCTGCTGCCGAGTCCGGTGTCCTGACGCTGGACAAACTGGAGGCAATGACCTGTGTCTGTTCTGTCGGCCTGGATATGATCGCAGTTCCCGGTGATACCGATGCATCCACCATCTCTGCAATTATCGCAGACGAGGCAGCCATCGGTATGGTCAACTCCAAGACAACGGCTGTCCGTATCATTCCTGCTCCCGGCAAGACCGTTGGCGACAGAGTAGAGATGGGCGGCCTGCTGGGAAGCGCCCCGGTGATGCCGGTGCATCCGGAGTCTGCAAAGGACTTTATTGCCCGTGGCGGCCGGATTCCCGCGCCCCTGCAAAGCCTGAAAAACTAAAAAAATCCGTCTGTGAGATTTCACAGACGGATTTTTAATTACAGAGTTTCCACAACCGCTTTGATTCGTGCGACAGTTCTGTCGTAGCCAAGAATCTGCATTACAGTGTAAAGATCGGGAGAGTTGGTCTTGCCGGTGGTTGCCTGCCGAATGAAGGTGGATACATCAGCCACAGTGCCGGGGAAAGCGGCGGGATCGGCCTTGTAGGCCTTCATATCCGTGGTAAAGCCAACCTCTTCAGTGATGGCTTTTACCTTCTCAAACCACTGGGATGCATCGTCGGCGATGTCAAACCGCTCCAGGAACTTGCCAAGGGCAGTCTTGATAATATCTTTGGAGAATCTCTCGTCAAATACCGGCTTTTCCAGATATTCGTCGTAGAAGAATCCCATATAAGGTTTGGCCTCTGTCCAGACGGCAATGTCCTTTCTGGGTTTCTTGCCGCCACGACCGATGGCCAGAATGGACTTGGCATAGGTAGGATCGGATTCCAACTTTTCTGCAAAGTCAGTGTCAAACTCCTTGGCCCACTCCAGCAGCAGACCATAAACTTTGTCAGCATCCATCACCGCGATCACATTCTTGGAAACATCCGTCAGTTTGGCGTAGTCAAATAGATTGCCGGCAGGGTTTAACTTCTTGGGGCTGAACTGGAAATCGGTAGCAGGCGCAGTAGGATTGGCGCGACGCCAGTCCTCATAGTTGGAATTCAGCAGGGTCATAATGTATTCATATACCGATTCTACCGGGAAACCCTCTGCTTTGTAGAAAGTCAGAGCCAGTTCCGGGTCTTTCCGCTTGGAAAGTTTCCGCTTGGAGTTGCCGTCCATCTTCATCAAAGGTCCAATGTGAACATACTTGGGCAGTTTGAAACCCAAAGCCTTAAACAGCTGGATATGGAAGGGCAGGGTAGGCAGCCATTCATCGCCACGGACAACGTGGGTGGTACGCATCAGGTGATCGTCCACTGCGTGGGCAAAGTGATAAGTGGGAATGCCGTCAGACTTCAGCAAAACGTGGTCAATGTCATTCTCAGTGATGGTCAGTTTTCCCTTCACCAGATCGTCAAACTTAAACTGATTCTCAATGGAACCGGTGGAGCGGAAACGCAATACCCAGGGATTGCCGGCAGACAGTTGCGCCTGAATATCTTCCATAGAGCGATCCCGCCACATAGCGTACTTGCCGTAGTAGCCGGTGGTCTCTTTGTTGGCTTCCTGCGTTTCCCGCATTTTGGATAGTTCTTCCTCTGTGCAGAAGCAGGGGTATGCCATACCTTCGCTAACCAATTTCTTGGCATATACATGATAGATGGCGGCTCTCTGCCGCTGACGGTAAGGGGCGTATGCGCCATTGTCGCCGTCAATGGTAGCGCCTTCGTCAAAGGCAATACCATAGTGCTTCAATGTGTTAATCAGCACCTCCACTGCGCCGGGAACCTCCCGCTTGGCATCGGTGTCTTCCACTCGCAGGAACAGAACGCCGCCGCTCTGATGAGCCATCCGTTCACTGGTAAGTCCTTGTACCAGATTGCCCAAATGTACAAAGCCGGTGGGGGAGGGAGCCATACGGGTAATAACAGCGCCTTCCGGATAGTTTCGGGCAGGGAATCGCTCCTCTAAAGATTCCGGGGTATCAGTCACATTGGGGAACAGCAAATCTGCCAATACTTGATAATTCATACTTTCTACCTCTTTAGCATATTTTTCTGTATTGTAGCATAAGCCTGGGGCAAAAGTCAATTTCCCGTTGCCTTTTTGGAAGTAATATGGTAGAATACAAGGAACTTATGAAAACGGAAAACGAGGGACATAAAATGGAAGAAACAGCAAAAAAGAGAATGTTATCCGGCATTAAGCCTTCCGGAGACCTGACACTGGGTTCCTACCTGGGTGCTGTCAAGAATTGGGCAGAGCGAGCCGACCAGTATGAGTGTTTTTACTTTATGGCAGATTTGCACGCGATTACTGTCCGCCAGAATCCTGCTGACCTGCGTCGCCGCACTTTGGAACAACTGGCTCAGTACATTGCCTGCGGCCTGGATCCGGAAAAGAACACCCTGTTTATTCAGAGTCATGTGCATCAGCACGCAGAATTGGGTTGGGTGCTGGATTGTTACTCTATGTTTGGCGAACTTAGCCGTATGACCCAGTTTAAGGATAAATCTGCCAAGAACGCCGATAACATTAATGCAGGTCTGTTCACATACCCCAGCCTGATGGCAGGTGATATCCTGCTTTATCAGCCGGATTTAGTACCTGTAGGCGAGGATCAGAAACAGCATGTGGAGCTGACCCATGTAATCGCCCGCCGATTCAACGGCATCTACGGCGATGTATTTAAGATCCCGGAACCCTTTGTTCCCAAGGTTGGCGCTCGGATTATGAGTCTGACCAATCCCACTGCCAAAATGTCCAAGTCTGAAAACGAGGACACCGGCCGCGTGCTGCTGATGGATGATCCTGCAGTGATTATGAAACAGTTTAAGCGTGCTATCACCGACTCCGATACAGAAAATTGTGTCCGTTACGATAAGGAAAACAAGCCCGGCGTTGCCAACCTGATGACGATTTACTCTGCCGTTACCGGCAAGACCTATGAGGAAATCGAAGCCGAGTTTGCCGGTCAGGGCTACGGCGCGTTTAAGCCCAAGGTAGGCGAAGCAGTGGTGGAGCATCTGCGACCCATCCGGGAGGAGTCTATGCGGCTGATGAAGGATAAAGCCTACTTGGAGAGTGTATATCGCGCAGGCGCAGAGCGAGCCAGTTACGAGGCAGAAAAGACCCTGCGCAAAGTATATAAGAAGGTCGGCTTCTTGGCAAGATAAGCAAGAATCGAGTTGAAAACTATGTATTTGTGGCAACACTTTAAGACCATCACCAAGCACCGCTTACAGGTGATGGAAGGCTGCTTCCGTGTGGGTTTGTACCGGCAGGGACTAATCCACGACCTGTCCAAATATTCTCCTACGGAGTTTCTCAACGGTGCTAAATTTTATCAGGGTAACCGTAGTCCAAACACCGCAGAGCGAGAGCATAAGGGATACAGCGAGGCGTGGATGCACCATAAGGGTCGTAACCGACATCACTACGAATACTGGACAGATATCAGTCTGGAGACTCGCCAGTATGAGTCCCTGGCAATGCCTCGGAAATACCTGATTGAAATGGTGATGGATCGCCGTGCGGCCTGTATGACCTATCAGGGGAAGAACTATACGGATAGCGCACCGCTGATTTATTTTCGGAAAAGCATGGAGCGCAACCGTATGCACCCCCAAACCCGACAGGAGTTGGATTACCTGCTGGAAATGCTTAGCCAGCAAGGGGAAAAGCGGACATTTTCCTATATCCGCCGCCATGTTTTGAAGGGAAAACCCTTCCCTTGGGAGCGTGAATAAGGCAGTGTCTTTGCCCTTGTGGGGACACTTTAGCGCCTGTTGCAATCTTGCGGGAATAAGGTCTGCCATTCAGGAAATACTACTTACGGACAGAGCAGAAAAACTGTCAGGAATTGAAAATAATGCTTGACATTTTCCATATTCTGCGTATAATAAATCTCGTCCGTGCGATAGAGGATTAGTGTAACGGTAGCACACCGGACTCTGACTCCGTTTGCGGGGGTTCGAATCCCTCATCCTCTGCCATTAAAATCCCGACCACATTCGTGGTTGGGATTTTAATTTTATAGAAATGGGGATTCGAACCAATCTAAATGCGGCGCGGATGAGCGCCGCCGGCGACAGCTCGACGGAGCCGCTCAATAATTAACTCGAATCCCTCATCCTCTGCCATTAGATTCACCCTGGATTCTTCTGAATCCAGGGGTTTCTTTTTATTCTTTCCACTTTTGAGGTTCAGAATGTTCTGAATTTCAAAGGCAGATTTTTCTTTTCCC
>JAFXBH010000263.1 GCA_017521875.1 Oscillospiraceae bacterium | reverse complement strand
TGCTTGATCTCAATCACACGTACTTCGTCCACAGAATCACTCTCCCTGTACTTCCTCCCAGACCTTCAGGTCCAGATTGTAATCTTTCATAAAATACTCATGCAGGTCTTTCCGCATCGGCATAGTCTGCTTGATTTTAATTACATCAAACTTGCAGCGCGCCTTGCAGATACCGCAGCCTACACAAATCTCCTGATTGATGGTCACTTTTCCGTCCTCGCCAAAGGAAATCGCCTCCACAGGGCAGCCATTGCGCTCTTCCGCACACTTTCTGCACCCTACACACTTTGTTCTGTCCGGCACAGCCGTCCACCCCGCAGGATGGAACCGATGCCGCTCAGCCGGCGTCGCGTTGCGGGCCAGCCGCATGGCAATACAGCAGCAGGGACAGCAGAAGCAAATCTCCAGAAAGTGATCCATCAGGTCATTCCGGACACCCCAGAGCATCTGCTCGACTTCAATCCAGACAGCCTGTCCCATCAGCCCCATCTTTGCGGCCTCATCTACTCTGGCACAAGCTTCCTCATAAGTAAACTGTCGCCCCAGCTGATGCTTCACCACTGCCTTGGCAGCCTCTCCCAGAAACAGGCACCCCAGATCGTGGGGATAGTCCTGACAATCATTGGCCTCTCTGCAAAGGCACCCATCCATTCCCGCAATGTAAGTGACCGTCTTCAAGGACTCTTTAATGAGTTCCAGCGGAACGACCACTTTCTCTCCCTGATTGGTCAAATCCACATTCAGCGGCATGACCACAGTACTGGTCTGTCGTTCCATATCCGGATACAATTTGATCCCGGTTTTATAAACTTTCCCTTTCCAGCCGCCCTCTTTCATCCAGACAGAAAACCGGACAAACATATGATAAAGTTTCAGCGCCAGCGGCCAGCGATCACGGCTCATGTAAATCACATGTTCCAGAAGCCAGTTGTAAATCCCCAAACCATTCGGTCGATTTCGATAGGGCGGGAATCCCACCTCTTTCCGGTCCAACCGTTCCTGATCCAGATAGAGTACATTTCCCTGCTCGTCAATATTCGAGGCCTGCTTTTTGAGTTCTTCCATCCCAAATTTCTCCGTCATTTCAATATCCGATATCTCTGATCAGGAGCCCATTTCCCTCTGCCATCTGAATGCGCAGTTCCGCTCCGCGCAGAATGGAAACGCTATCGATCGCCACCGGGAACAGTTTTTCCAGATAGTATGGCACAAAACCGGAAGTCCGCCCTACCTCCAGCGTAATATGTTTGATATGCCGGATGTGGTTTTGCTCGGCAATGCGGCTCACCGTTTTCACAGCCTGCCGCAGCACTCCCAATTCGTGCATAGTTCACCCCAAATAAACGTTTTACTATAATAATATTATATTGAGAAAATCCCCCTGCTGTCATGAAACATATTGTGTTTTTTGTGCCATTGTGGCATAGTAATAATATATTGTTTGATCATGTGGGGTGTTCAATGTGTTAAGCAGAACCATGACCGCAATCACCAATGCATTCAACCGGTTGATCACAGAGCACGACTTTCAAAAAATTTCTGTTGAAATGATTATGAAAGAGGCTTCTGTCAGCCGTTCTACGTTCTACCGGTATTTTAAAGACAAGTACGATGTGATGAACGCCAACTACAAAAACATTCTGGATTACTATGTGGCACCGGAACGAAGCAGCAACTATCGGGACCTTTGCTTCCATCTTTTTGAATACGCATTGGACAATCTGAAAATGTTCAAGCGTGCATTGGATTCCACCGGATTCAACTCTTTCAACAATTTTATTTATGAATACTCTTACCAAACCGCTCTGTCTATTACCAAAGATAACCGAACCGGCGCCGGTTTTACTCCGGCTGAAGAACTTCAAGTGGATGTCTTCTGCAACGGAATCTGCGCTGTTTACAAAAACCTTGTCTGTCAGCGCTATAAAATCGATGCCTCTACCGCCGCAGACGCCCTGTATGAAATGATGCCGGAGTCTTTGAAGCACTACTGGTGGACCGCCTCTTCCCCCAAACACACCAAAAGCAGCACATCTGTATAAAACAGATGTGCTGCTTTTTCCTCCATTAACCCGGATATTTTGGAGTCTGGCATCTGACGAACTACACCCGCACGTTCCTCAGCATAACAATCCTCAAGTTTACCCCACTTCAAAACCTTGTATTATGGGGGCAAGAAATTGGCAAAGCCAAAATCGCTTCCGAAAGCAAAAAAGAATCCCCAAAGCCTTGCGGCTCTAGGGATTCATTTGGAGGTGACACCCGGATTTGAACCGGGGAATGAGAGTTTTGCAGACTCTTGCCTTACCACTTGGCTATGTCACCACGGGGTAC
>JAFXBH010000262.1 GCA_017521875.1 Oscillospiraceae bacterium | reverse complement strand
GGTGGGAATACCCAATTCAAAGGCCAGCACATCCATTTTCTTTGCCAGAATTTGGCCCTGCTCCTCGGTCTGTTTCTCACCGGGATCCTGATAGATCGCGGCAATCTTGCAACCCTTGCTGTGCAGGAAGTTGATTTCCTCCCGGGTCAGACAGTTCTCGCCTGTCAGGTATCTGCCATAGAAGTTGGGATAGATCTTGTTCCGAACTACCCATTCAAATTCGCTGATGTTGTTCTGCAGCACATCATTTGCCTGGGTTTCAGAATCGACGCCAAACAGAAGGCGGTCCGCTTTCTGTGCCACAACTGGCGCCGCAGCCAGAGTCTCCGCGCCATTCACATTGTTTGTCATTGTTTTGTAAGCATCTCTACATGCCATTGTTTTATTTCTCCTTTTGTAATAAAATTTGTTTTTTGCAGCTGCACCCCTATTATAAAATTTAACCCTGACAACTTCTGTCAGGGTTAAAATATTCTTTTATTTTGAATCAGTGTATGATATAATTTCTGTAAATTCATATCCGTGGAGGTATATTGTGTGGAAAACAAGAAAGAAGTAGTAACATTATCTGCCATAAAAAAATATTTAATGAAACTCAACTTCAGTAGTATGATCTTTATCATCATTGCTACTACATTTGTATGTTTGTTTTTTAGTGCAGCAAATCTCCTTTTCAAAACGTTGATATTAAAAATTATAACGGTTGTTGCCTTACTAATAGGGCTAGTATTCATAGCCGACGACATTATTTCTATGGTGAAAATCCGAAAAAATACTTATTTTCAAATAAGAACCGACACATTGATTGATAAAAAAGACCATATATGGAGTGGTCTTCGGTACAGCCATGCAGTAAATAGATTATTCTTCAAATATAACACTTACGATATTTCCCCTGCCTACAAATATCAGTGGTGCGATCTTTACAACATGGATAAAAATGCAGTATTTCAGACTTCTTTTATTGGAGATTCTTTTACATTGGTAGAACATAAAAAAGAGATTATTCTGCTTTTTAACAACAGACTATTTGATGTCAAGATTGATTCATAACAAATATAAGGAAAGCATTTCAACCATATTAAAATATCAAGCAGGTTGTCTAATAATCACATTATTAGACAACCTGCTCTTTTAGTTATTTATGGCTTCGCAAATATCGTCAATCTGATGTTTTGTTCCGTTTTCTAGTTCGATAAAAACATCATAACCCGTATCATAGGCACAATAATTTAAAATTTCTTCATGATAGTTTGGTGTAGCAACAATACTGTTTGCAAGTTGAGCCAAACTTCCACTAAAAGAAACTATATTATACGCCCATTCCAAATTCGTATTCTCTATCGAATCTTCCAAAAGGGAATCACCCGCAAAAGAAGCAAGATCATTTCGGACAACAGCCTCTCCTGTAGATACTATTCTTACCACAATTTTTACTATCTTTTTAATTATTTCTTTTTGTTTTTCCTCTAGCGGGATTATATTGGATTGAATTATAGAGCCGAACAAAATACAACCAATATCAACTGCAGCACATATAAAATCTACTAGTGTTGTCAAATCATAAACGGGATGCAGTCCAAATAGTTCTTCGGATTCTGATACCACTCTAGACAATACACTCGTATCAGTAGTCTCATCCCAAACTCCGTCAAGAGTGCGTACATAGTATTTAGGATCTCTTCCAAAGAAAAGTCTAAAGATTCTATCCTTATAGGCAAGGGTGCTCGCTAGTCCGTTTTTATCGTAAAACTCTTTATCTGCATATCTCTTTACATAATCGGCAACGCCGTAGGGATCAATGGCATAAAGCAACTTTATTTCATCATCCGTATACTCCTTCGGCGTAGTATCATGCATAGGTGGCCATTCTTCGCTATAATGCGTGTATATATTCCGATCAGACCGTTCTTTTAAAATAGAATTATTCCTGTTGTCTTCATCAAAGATCAAATCGTGGTTAATACAGAGCCAAACTTTTCCGGAAGACTCGAAGATGACCTTATTGAACGGGCCATCCTTCTGAATTGTAACACGCTCGATCTTGACTGTTACCGTGCAACTTGCAGTATATCCACCGTCGACGGTGGTTGCTGTGATCGTTGCTTCACCTGCCATATTGGCGACAACCACTCCGGTGAAGGCATTGACATGGGCAACATTCTCATTGCTGCTGCGCCAGATCACCTGTTTATTGGTTGCGTTAGCGGGGAATACAGTTTCAAACAACGTTTCGGTATCGCCTACGTTCATTGTCAGGCTGGTGGGGGACACCTGCACGCAGGTTACTGCGATAGGCGGATTCACCGTCAATAGACATTCACCGGGGTCTGCGCCGCCGTCCAGGGGCGTGGCAGTCACCACGGCCTGACCTACACCTTGGGCGTAGACCATACCGCTGGCAGGATTTACTGTTACTACACAGTTGTTGCTACTTTCCCATACAACCCGCGGATCTGTTGCATTCGGGGGACACACTACCTCCCGCAGGCAGTATGTTTCGCCAACCACCATGGTCTTTTCCGGGGGATCTACGGTTACCGATGATACCAGAATGTTTTCTGTTACACGCACATAGCAACTTCCATATACACCACTGCCGTCTGTTGCTTCTGCGTAGATATAAGTCTCACCGCTTGCCTTAGCAGTAACGACACCGCCGCTTACTGTGGCAACACTCTCGTTGGTGCTTCTCCAATGGATGGCCTTGTTGGTTGCATTTGTGGGGCAGACGGTAGCCGTCAGGGTGAAACAATCGCCCTTTTCCAGCGAAATGCTTGTTTTGTTAAGTTGTACACACTCTACACAAATACTGCCGCTGGTTACGGTTACGGTGATATAATCTTTCTTACTGCTGTCGATTTTAGACCTTGCATAAATCTTTGCGGTGCCGGGATTCATTCCGTATATGTATCCCATAATCGGGTTCACAGTTGCTACGTTGGGCGTGTCGCTATACCATTCCACATCTCTGCAGCAATTACTGCAGGCATTTACCACGGCATACGCACCGTAATACCAAGCGCCTGTCTTGATTGTTGTGCTGCTGGGATATACAGTTACTGAATAAACAGACATTGTTCTTTACCTCCATTATACATATTTTCATTCCGGCCTTCAACTAAAACATTTTGTCGATGACGACCTGTTCATTCCGAACAAGGTTCAGGTTGAATGTGGTAATCTTGCCCATATCATCTTCGATGGGATGACAGTTCACGCCATACTGCCAAACAGCGATCTGGTTACGGGTAATACCGGAGGGCGCATAGGGTTGCCAGTTATCCGGATGGATCAGGTGGGAGGTGGTAATGCCGTTGTATTCTTCAACCACAGGGGACACAGCCCAGATCTGACACATTTTGAATACATCCCCGTCAGTCTGCATACCCCGGCTGAACTCCCGGTCGAATGCAAATCTTGCATCGGTGTTTACCTTAAAGCCGGGGGTGTAACCCTCTTCCACCATGGTAGTGGCAAAACCCCGCATAAAGGCATAAGTTGCCATTTCCTCTTCACCCAGTTCCAGGAAGATAGCAGTACCGGTGGGAATACCCAATTCAAAGGCCAGCACATCCATTTTCTTTGCCAGAATTTGGCCCTGCTCCTCGGTCTGTTTCTCACCGGGATCCTGATAGATCGCGGCAATCTTGCAACCCTTGCTGTGCAGGAAGTTGATCTCCTCCCGGGTCAGACAGTTCTCGCCTGTCAGGTATCTGCCATAGAAGTTGGGATAGATCTTGTTCCGGACTACCCATTCGAATTCGCTGATATTGTTCTGCAGCACATCATTGGCCTGAATTTCGGAATCGACACCGAACAGAAGGCGGTCCGCTTTCTGCACCACAACCGGCGCTGCAACCAAAGTCTCCGCGCTATTCATATTATTTGTCATTGTTTTATAAGCATCTCTACATGCCATTGTTTTATTTCTCCTTTTGTAGTTAAATTTGTTTTTTGCAGCTGCACCCCTATTATAAAATTTAACCCTGACAACTCTTGTCAGGGTTAAAATATATTTTTATATTTTTTCTAGCAAGTGT
>JAFXBH010000261.1 GCA_017521875.1 Oscillospiraceae bacterium | reverse complement strand
GGAATGGCAAGCCCGAAGAAAACAGAGTGCCGAGAGCACCGATAGCAAGGAAATTACCGAGTGAATTGACGTTAACGATATAAAACCAAGGGATACCCAAAATCACAACGCCACAGGCGGGAAACCGTCTGTGGCGTTGCTTATGTATTGCTTAGAAATAAACGATAAAGGCGAATCCATCTCCCAAGGGAAATGGGTTCGCCTTTAACTTGTTTGGTGGAGATGAGGGGAATCGAACCCCTGTCCGAAAGCAACTTGGAAGGACTTTCTCCGGGCGCAGTTTGTTATTTACATTCCCTTACGCAGCCGAGAACAAACACTCTGAAACGTTTGGTAGCTTCATGGTGCGTGGTGCGGGCAAAGCTTACCGCACGCACGTTCTCCACTAAGATCACACCCTAGCCCGGCTCGTGGAAAGACCGGGGAGGATGGGCGCCTAATTAGGCAGCCAGAGCAACAGTATTGTTGTCAGTTAATTTTAAAAAGTACCCGTTTTATCGTGGTCAGGTGCCACGGCCCGCTTATCCAGCCTCACTACCCCCGTCGAAACCAGTACATCCCCATATTTGGAAAAGGGTGTACCGGGGTGAAAACCACCCCGGGGTTAATTGATAAAATCAGAAACGACCATAGGGATCGGAAAGTTTCTTGGGTTCAGGATAGGTTTCACCATGAGTATCCACAGTGATAGATGCAATTTTTTGTTCTGTTTCAGGACGATCCATCATTCCGGTTTTGGTAGCAGCAATGGCATCAACTACATCCATGCCGGATGTTACTTTGCCAAAAGCAGCATACTGACCATCCAGATGCTTGGCATCCTGATGCATAATAAAGAACTGAGATCCGGCAGAGTTGGGAGATTGGCTTCTTGCCATGGAAAGTACGCCCCGCTTATGCCGTAAGTCATTCTTAATACCGTTGAAGAAAAACTCACCTTTAATGCAGTAGCCGGGGCCGCCCATTCCGGTACCTTCCGGACAACCACCTTGGATCATAAATCCGGGAATAACTCTATGAAAGATCAGTCCATCGTAGAAGTTGTGGTTCGCCAGGTCGATGAAATTGTAAACACTCTGGGGAGCAATTTCAGGGTACAGTTCACCCTCAATTACGCCGCCGTTTTCCATAGTGATTTTAAAAGTAGGATTCATAATTAATATCTCTCCTTCATTGCACGGTCGATTTGACGCTTGGCATCCCGCTCGGCCGCAGATTGTCGTTTGTCATAAAGTTTTTTGCCTTTGCACAGGCCAACTTTCACCTTCACCAAACTGCCCTTCAGGTAGACAGACAGGGGAATGAGAGCATAGCCGTCCTGTTTGACTTTGCCGAAAAGTCGCATAATCTCTCGCCGATGCATCAATAAACGACGAGGTCTTCTGGGATCGGGGTTAAAACGATTGCCCTGTTCATATGGGGAGATGTGCATCTGGTTGACGATCAGTTCGCCATCTTTGATACCACACCATGCATCTTTTAGATTCAGTGTTCCTTGGCGAACAGATTTTACTTCTGTACCCCGCAACTCGATGCCGGCTTCCATTTCTTCTTCAACAAAATATTCGTGATAAGCCTCGCGATTTCGGGCCAGAACTTTTATGCTTTCCTTTTCCAGATGTACCACCTCCTTTGTATAGATTCATGTGCTATTATACCATAGGTGTCAAGTGCTGCTCAAACAAAAACTGATATAGTTCCTGAGGAGAATGGAAGGTGTAATTGCAAATCGAGGACATCTCTGCTGAAAGTTCCGGAAATTCCAGTTTTCCCCAGCCGGCAAAGGCAATTTCTACGCCTACGGGTTGCGCCATATGCCATGCCAGTTTCATATCGTCAACAACCAAAATTTCCTTGGAATTCAGATTATATTTTTCCATAATATCCTGCAGGGGATACGGATTGGGTTTTCTTTGGTGTTCCGGTAAGTCCCAGCCGTAAATTGCATCGGGCTGAACGCCAAAATGCACATCGTAATCCCGGGTAATATTTTCAATACTGGAATGGGATACTACACATATAAGGCCGCTTTCTTGTTTTTGCTTACAAATTACATCTTTAATTCCGGGGAAGGGTGCGGGGATATTTGTTTTGATATAGTTCATCCAACCGACATATTCTTCGTGTTGTTCCTCGGGTGTGAATTGAAAACGACGGGAGCACATTTCTGCAAAGCCATAATTATGACAGTCGTGAACATAGTCTTTGAAACTGATGGTCGCTCCAGGCCGAAATTGACTTAAAATTTTACAGAAAAAAGGGTAGCCGATGGTCTTCTCACTTTGTACAACTGTATCATCGTGGTCAAGTACCAGACAAGGATATTTTAACATAAAGATCCCTCAACTTTTGTTGTTTTATGTCATTATATCAAATGGCTGTTTCGGCCGCAACTGAAACTTTTGGGAAGGGAATACTTGCGTGATAGCCTTACTTATGATATAAAATCTATACGAATGTTTCATTAAGGAGAGCCAATATGTCTATTGTTACATTTTATCGTGGCCATCCCAATCCACCGAAGACTACACAACGGGCGCATTTAGGAGCAAATGTGATATTAACCTATCAAAATAAAATACTGCTGGAAAAGCGCCGCGATAGTGATACATGGGGACTTATTGGGGGTGGAGTTAAGAAATGTGAATCGCCCTTACAGGCAATTTCCCGGGAAATATATGAAGAGTTAGGGATACGAATTTCTAAAGATCGATTTAAAAAATTAGATGTATATGGTGAGCCGGGCAGAATTGCAGCCTACCGTGACGGAAGTGTCTGGCGTATGGTGATTGTAGTGTATGAAATTGCATTGCAAGAAGAGCCAGTTTTTCGGATTAGCAGTGAATCCAAGGAATTGCGTTTTTTCTCCAAAGAGGAATTGAAAGATATAGAGATTGTAGTTACTCATAGTGATATTGTGGAAGATTGGTTTGTTAACAGATAAGAATTGCCCACACCGGAGTTCGGCGTGGGCAAATTATATTATTTTGCAAAGTCCATCAGTTTCTGCGCATCCAGTTTATCGTAATTTGCAATAAAACCAGCCAGTTCGGATGCAATCTTCTTTGCGCCGCCAACAGAGTTGCTTTCGATGTTCAAAGGCAGCAGGGGATCGTGGAGGGAAAGCCGTAGCAAGAACCAACCATCTCCGTGTTCTGCATCAAGATTGACGCGAACACCTTCGTAATTGCTGGGAGCAAGGCTCCAGCCTGCTTGACTTTGGGCATAAGCAGTCAGTTCGTCAATGACCTTCTGGCCGTATTCTTTGAAATCGTCGAGCAGAATATTCATTCTGAATTCAACACTTTCTGCAGGCTCTTCCAAGGAAGAAATCAGAGATTCCAATGTGTAGCCTTCCTTCTTGCCACGAGCAAGTTCGATCAGCAGTTTGGTAACCAGATATGCACCATCATCCAGGAAGTAATTTTCCTTCAGTGCGCCGTGGCCGGAGGTTTCGATAGCCAACTGACTATCCTGTCCCAGGCTGTTGAGGCGGATAGACTCGTTGATTACATTGCGGTAACCTCTCTTAAAGCGGTGATGGATACCGCCCTTTTCCTCAATGAACTTGGCAAGACCTGTTGAGGTGATGGAGTCTGTTACAATAGTAGTGCCAGGGTATTCCCGCAGCAAAATAGCAGAAAGCATAGCGATAATGCGGTTTCTGTTCAGTTCACTGCCATCGGATAGAACGGCGCCGGCGCGGTCAACATCCGTATCGAAAATAATACCCAAATCTGCATTGGCAAGTTTTACGGATTCGGTGATGGCTGCCATTGCAGTTTTGTCTTCTGGATTGGGAATGTGGTTGGGAAAACTTCCATCAGGGTCCAAATAGCGACTGCCTTCGGTGTTTGCGCCCAGCGGTTTCAACACTTTGTCCACATAAAAACCGCCTGCACCGTTACCGGCATCCACGACAATACGGAATCCTTCCAGGGGCTTTTCTTCGCCGGTAGCGGAGCGGATCTTGTTAGCAAGGATGTTAGCGTATGTATCCATGAAGGAGCCGGAAATCAGCGTTCCGGCTGCGAGATTTGTGGTGCAATCGCCAGCAGCATATTCCAGAATCTGCTTGATATCGCCCTTTTCAAGACCGCCTTCAGCAGTGAAAAACTTAAAACCGTTCCGGTTAAAGGGCAGGTGACTGGCGGTGATCATCACAGAACCGTCAAATTCATAGCCTTCCGTTACAGTGGACATAAACATAGCAGGAGTGCTTGCCATACCAAAGTCGGTGACTTCCAAGCCCTGCTGTACCATAGCGTTGCAAATCCAGGTGCACAGGGTCTCGCCGGACAGACGGGAATCACGACCAACCGCAACACGCAAACCGCTGGATTTGCCGGTTTTCTTTATTAACCACAGAGAAAAACCTCTGCCGATATCCTTGCAAGCAGATTCTGTCAGGTTAATATGCTGACCTTCAATGCCTTCCAGCGCAACGCCACGAATGTCGCTGCCGTTTTGTAGTTTGCTGTAATCCATATGATATCCTCCGTAAAGTATTTATATTTCTTTTCCATTATAGCACAAAACACTTTAGGAATCAATGAGAGATTCTTGACAAACACAGTATATAGATGGTAGAATATCTATAGTTTAATATCGCTATGAACGGAAATAGTACCACTATCAATCCTGCAGAGAGTTCGGGTCGTTGGCTGCAAGCCTGAACGGTGTCGATTTTGGGAATGTGCGTCCGGGAGCGAATTTGTATTCAAGTGATAAATGAGAGTGGAACCGCGAGTTGTATAACCCGCCTCTTGTGCCGATGGCATAGGAGGCTTTTTTATTTATATTTGGAGGTAAAATGATGTATTTATATAATTCTTTGTCCCATAAAAAGGAACTGTTTCAGCCCAATTCTCCTGATGTTGTGAAGATGTATACCTGTGGTCCTACGGTGTACCACTTTGCGCATATCGGTAATTTGCGTACCTATATCATGGAGGATGTGCTGGAGAAAGCCTTGCGTTATATGGGCTATAATGTTTTGCGCGTAATGAACATTACGGATGTAGGGCATCTGGCATCTGATGCAGATACAGGTGAGGATAAAATGCTCAAAGGCGCCAAGCGAGAAAATAAGTCTGTAATGGAGATTGCTCAGTACTATACAGATGCTTTTTTTGCAGACTGCGAAAAACTGAACATTAAAAAACCGGAGGTTATTCAGCCCGCAACAGGTTGTATTGATGAGTTTATTAAAATTGTTTCCGGTTTAATTGAGAAAGGCTTTGCTTATATTGCAGGCGGAAATGTGTATTTTGATACTTCAAAGTTGGAAAAATACTATGTGTTTAATGACCACGACGAAGAAGACTTGGCCATTGGCGTCCGTGAAGGCGTGGAAGAAGATACCAACAAGCACAACAAGAATGACTTTGTGCTTTGGTTTACCAAGTCTAAATTTGAGGATCAGGCCTTGAAATGGGATTCTCCCTGGGGTGTAGGCTATCCCGGATGGCACATTGAATGCTCTGGTATTTCTATGAAATATTTGGGTGAGGATTTGGATATCCACGCCGGTGGCATTGATAATGCATTCCCGCATCACACCAATGAGATCGCCCAGTCTGAGAGTTTTCTTGGTCACAAATGGTGCAACTACTGGTTCCATGTGCATCACCTGAATACCGATACCGGCAAGATGAGCAAATCCAAGGGTGAGTTCCTAACCGTTTCTTTACTGGAACAGAAGGGGTATGATCCTATGGCATACCGCTTGTTCTGCCTGCAGAGCCACTACCGTAGAAATCTTGTTTTCTCCTGGGAAAACCTGGATAATGCTGTAGTCGCCTATGATAAATTGATTGCCAAGATCGCAGCACTGAAATCCGAGGGTGATGTGGATGAAAAATCCTTGCAGGAACTGAAAGAACGGTTTGCGGGCGCACTGAATGGTGACTTGAATACCTCCCTAGCCGTCACTGCCGTTTATGATGTGCTGAAGGCAAAGACCACCGATGCTACCAAGTTGGCTGCGATTGCAGATTTTGATCAGGTTTTGAGTTTGAATCTGTTGCAAGTTGCAGAAAAACTGAATGCTAAGCAGGCAGAGGAGAAAGCGCTGTCTGCCGATCCTGAAATCGATGCCTTGGTTATGGCCCGTACCAACGCAAAGAAGGAAAAGAACTATGCCGAAGCGGACAGAATTCGTGATGAATTAAAAGCCCGCGGTATCGAAATTATCGACACCCCTCAGGGTGCAATTTGGAGAAGAGTATGAAACTACTGATTCTGGACGGAAACAGTGTTATAAACAGAGCATTTTTTGGTGTCAGGCCCCTCACCACACGGGAGGGGCTTTATACCCATGCCATTTACGGCTTTTTAAATATTTTGGAAAAATTGGAGAAAGAGGAACAGCCGGACGCGGTTTGTGTTTCTTTCGATCTGCATGGGCCCACTTTCCGCCATCAGAAATATGAGGGTTACAAGGCAAACCGCCACGGTATGCCCGATGAACTTGCGCAACAGATGCCCATCATGAAGCAGGTTCTGAAAGCAATGAATATTCCTATTTACGAATGTCAGGGATGGGAGGCAGATGATGTAATCGGTACGGTTAGCCGAATTTGCAGCAATAACGATTGGGAATGTGTAGTGGCTACCGGTGACAGAGACAGTCTGCAACTTATCGACAAGAATGTTCATGTAAAACTGGTGATTTCTAAGCCTGGACAGACGACAACAACTTTATATACCGAAGAATTATTCACCGAGGAATATGGTTTTGAACCCAAGAAAATGGTTGATCTGAAATCCTTGATGGGAGACTCTTCGGATAACATTCCCGGCGTGGCTGGAATTGGGCCCAAAACGGCAACAGAGTTGCTTGTAAAATTTGGTTCTTTGGATGGAATCTATGCCAATTTACAGGACGAATCCATTCGCCCCAAACTTCGCGAAAAACTAGAAATGGGCAGGGATAGTGCATATTTATCCTACGATTTAGCCACCATTCGCTGCAATGCGCCCATTGATTTTGCGCCTGTGGATGCGATTGTTCGGCCATATAACAAGCAGGAACTGTATACACTGTTTCAGAAGTTAGAGTTTGTTCGTTTGATAGATAAGTATGATCTTCGTGATGCAGCAGTTGAGGTGAAGACAAAAGAGGTAAAGATTGACCGACTTGGCACATTGGAATGTGTTCCCTGTGGTAAGTCTCCCTATGCAATCTATTTATCTGCTGACGGTACTCTTGGAATCGCTTGTAAAGATGGTGTATGTGTATTAACGCCTATGGAAGTGCAAATGGGCGTTTCCATTCCGGGAGGCCCCTGTATTGGCCACGATATAAAGTCTGTTATGCACGTCTTGGACGGGTTGGGAATGGCATATGGGGAGTTTCTCTTCGATACTGCCCTCGCTGCATATGATTTAAATCCGTCAAGTTCGGATTATTCCGTATCTAAACTTGCTACCAATTATCTGGGGATCTCTGTAGATGACAATGACGCTGGCGCGTGTGCCGAGGCTCTTTGGCATTTGTATCCCATACTGGATGAAGAATTAAAAAAGCATGAAATGGGCGATCTTTATTATCAGATCGAACTACCGTTGTGTTCTGTCCTCCATCGTATGGAATGTGTTGGCGTTGCTATCGATCAGGATCAATTGCAACAGTTTGGACAGATGTTGAAGCAACGCATTGCAGACACGGAAAATCTGATCTACAGTTTTTCTAACGGCCCATTTAATATTAATTCCACAAAACAGTTGGGTGAGTTGCTTTTTGACAAATTAGGTCTTCCGCCTATTAAGAAAACAAAGAGTGGCTATTCTACCAATGCAGATGTTTTAGATAAGTTAAAAAACAAGCATCCTATTATCCCTGCGATTATGGACTACAGGATGTTAACGAAACTGAACTCCACCTATGCTGATGGCCTTATAAAAACCATTGGCAGTGATGGTAGAATTCATACCACATTTCAAAATCTGGTAACTGCAACCGGAAGACTTTCCTCTACAGAACCCAATCTGCAGAATATTCCTGTGCGTACAGATATGGGCGCTGAAATTCGGAAAATGTTTATTCCTAAGCCGGGGTATGTACTGGTGGATGCGGATTACAGTCAGATCGAACTGCGTGTACTTGCCCATATTGCTAATGATTCTGTAATGCTGAATGCCTTCCAAAGCGGACAGGATATCCATACCACCACGGCGTCTCAGGTATTTGGTGTGCCTGCAGAAGAGGTAACGCCTTTGCAGCGTCGTCATGCAAAAGCGGTGAATTTCGGTATCGTTTACGGCATTTCTGAATTCTCATTAGCAGAAGATATTGGTGTTAGTCGGTATGAGGCTAAGGCGTATATTGACAGTTACCTTGCAAAGTACCAAGGCGTTAAGACCTATATGAATCGGGTTGTTGCTGATGCAAGGGAGTGCGGCTTCACAAAGACACTTTACGGTAGAAAGCGCTACATTCCGGAACTGAAAAGCAGTAATTTTAATATACGGCAGGGTGCTGAAAGAATTGCTTTGAATACACCTATACAGGGAACAGCCGCTGATCTGATTAAATTGGCAATGATTTCAGTGGACAAGGCACTGCGTGAGAAATTCCCAAAGGCAAAATTGTTGTTGCAGGTGCACGACGAACTGATTGTGGAATGTCCCGAAGAAGATGCTGAGCGGGTTTCGGAATTGGTCAGCAAACAAATGGAAAGCGTTGCTGCATTGAATGTTCCTATCCTTGCGGAGGCAAAGTGGGGCAAGAGTTGGTATGAGGCAAAGTAAATGAAAATTAGACAAATGCAGATGCAAGATGTTCCCTCCATTGCAGAATTGGAAAAGATATGTTTTTCCGATCCTTGGAGCGAAAATAGTATTGCATCAGAATTAAATAATCGTCTGTCCTATTGGCTCGTTGCCGAGATTGACAACCGAGTTGTAGGATATGTAGGATCTCAGTCTGTGCTGGATGGGGCTGATATGATGAATCTGGCTGTGTCACCGGATTATAGACGGCAGGGAATTGCTGAAGCGCTGGTAAATACCTTGGTGAATGACCTTAAACAAAGAAGAATTATTGTTCTTTTGTTGGAAGTTCGCGTATCAAACGCTTCTGCTATAGCGCTCTATGAAAAACTTGGTTTTGTTCAAGTCGGCCGCAGACCAAAGTACTATCACAATCCCCGGGAAGACGCATTAATTCTGCGAAAGGAGTTGTAAGGCTTGAATATATTGGCAATTGAATCGTCTTGCGACGAAACCGCTGTTGCCGTTGTGAAAGACGGCAGACAGGTTTTAACAGATTGCATTGCCTCGCAAGTAGACCTGCACAGGATTTACGGCGGTGTTGTACCTGAAATTGCATCCCGTATGCATATTGAGGCTATATACGGTCTTGCAGATCAGGCATTGAAAAAAGCAGGTTTGCAGCGCGGCGATATTGACGCGGTTGCGGTGACTTACGCTCCGGGATTAATTGGCGCTGTTCTTGTGGGTGTTAATTTTGGTAAATCGGTTGCTTTGGCATTGGATAAGCCTTTAATCCCGGTCCACCATATCCGGGGACACATTGCGGCCAATTACATTGCATATCCGGATCTGAAACCCCCGTTTTTATGTTTGGTAGTTTCCGGTGGTCATACAATGATCGTCGATGTTCAGGATTATACCAAAATGGAGATATTGGGCACAACGCTTGACGATGCAGCGGGGGAGTGCTTTGACAAGGTTGGTCGAGTCTTAGGAATGCCATATCCCGGTGGTGCGGCTTTAGATCGCACTGCATCTCTTGGAGACGATCACAAGTATGACCTTCCGCGTGCAAAGCCGGGGGTAAATCCTTATGATATGAGTTTTTCCGGATTAAAAACTGCTACGCTTAATTTCATTCATCACGCGGAACAGGTAGGTGAGGAACTGGATATCCCCGGACTGTGTGCGTCCTTCTGCTGCGCAGTTTCAGATACCCTTGTTCCCCGTGTGATGCAGGCTTTGGAGCAGACCGGATACAAAAAATTGGCAGTTGCCGGTGGTGTTGCTGCTAATTCCAGAATTCGGAAGAATATTTTGGCAGCAGCGGAAAGTTTTGGTGCAGAGGTGTTCTTGCCACCATTGTCTCTCTGCGGAGACAATGCATCTATGATTGGTGCCCAGGCATATTATGAATATCTTGCCGGGAATGTGGCTGATATGCATTTGAATGCCTACGCAACTAAGTCTATACTAGGGGAAACGATTTAATAAAGAACCCACGGCAGATATCTTCTGCCGTGGGTTTCTTTTAGATGATTTTAAAAGATTGTGTATGTGCAAGACCGCTGTTGAAATAAATTTCAATTGTGTATGTGCCGGGTGTGGCTGGCATAGAAGGAATTTCAAGTTTGCAGTTATAGTTACTCCACATATCACTCCAACTCTTAGTTTGACTGGATGCAATAATAGGCGTGCCTTTTTCATTGCGGATAACAAACAATGTAGTGACCTTCTTAGAATCGTGATATCCCTTGGTTGTTCTGACAAGATAGGAAGCGGATTCTCCAACAGAGAACTCTGTCCGATAGTCGCTGGCACTCAAGTCATAACGACCCCAGTTGGGACGGCTGGGTGTTTTGCACATCTGGAATGTTAAATCGCCCCGGGTTAATGTGAAACTGTTGAATTTTTCCTGCAGATCCGGAGCGTTACCGGAGGTAATCTGTGCTTTAGATCCCAACAGAACATTCCCCTTGATATCCTCCAGTTGGACGGTATACGTCGCATTGGGGACAACAGAGTCAATAACGACAGAATTAGATGCACAGGAAATGGTTTGCTCCCGACCTGTACCAATAATACTGTATCGAAGAATCCATCCATCTTCCGGTACAGGCTGGCTTGCTTGCCAGGTAAAGGTGAACTTTCCGTTGACAGAGGTATCAACTTTAAAGTCGGTTACCGTAACAGAGTTTGCAGATACGAAGATTTTTTCTCCTACACTCATACCGACGGCTTTCACTTCGATATCATATTCTGCGGTGTGATCCAAATCCTGGAATGTAGCAACAGTATCAGTTGTGACGATGGTCTGGCTATAACTATCGTTGTGACAACGGACAGACCAGCCGGAAACAATAGCGCCTTCCGGTGCAGACCACTTTACAGTCAGTGTGTTATTGATACAACTGATTGCTTCCAGTTTTTCTGCACGAATCAATTCCTGCGGTGTAAACTTAATTTGGTTCAAACCGGTGATATAAAGGGGTTGCTTTGGCCTGAGAGTAAATGTGTACTCCTTGCCAACAGTCAGGTCGGTGATGGTAACCATCTGCTGCTGATCAAAGGTAGCAACCCGATCATCCTCACCGTCTGCAGAATAGACCACATCCCACTCGTTGCAACTTGGACCTTCCACAGTAAAACTGAGAACCACGCTGTCCTGTGTAGTGCCGGTAATGGCATCAAACTGGACGATGTTGGATTGAATAGGGGTGGAGTATGCGGTAGATATATTGCCGGTCAGTCGATGAAATCCCTTGGCATTGACCTTAACAGAATATGCGGTGTTAGGTACAAGACCGGTGAATTCGGCTTTTCCGTCAATAACAGGAGCGGGGATTTTATTGCCAAAGGTATCGGAACAAATTACTTGCAACAAAGATTCGTCAATATCTGTGGTCACGAAAACAGTCAGAGTATCTTTGTCGCCTTGGACATCAATGTGGTCAATGGGCAATAAATAATGATGCCTGTAATAATAAATACCAGCGATGAGCAATGCAATGATAGCAAATGCAATTATGGCATAGCGAACCCAAGGGATATTCTTTTTAGGAATATCTTCGAAATCATCAGAATATTCATGCTCGCTGTTATTTTCAACAATGAATAACTCCTCAAATTCATCTGCAGGAGTGACTATCGCAATAGGCTCATCATCTTCATTACCGGACATCTGTTCGGCTGGCTCAGTGGATTCAGTTATCTCTTCGATTATTTCTTCATCGACTTCAACATGAGGTTCCGGTACGACCAATTCGATATGATCAGGAACGATAACAGGTTCAGGAACTTCCAGTTCGGCCAACTCGTCAGCCTGTGACAAGATATCAGTAACTTCATCGGTGATGGCATTATAGTCTTCACCCAGTTCTTCTAAAATTTCTTCCGCTGCCGGCAAATCGGGGTTATCATTCTCCGTATCATTGAATTGCGATTCCTCAAAAGAGAGTACCTCTGTACTTTCAGTATCAGATTCTTCTGCAGAGGTTTCTTCAATAGAAGAGGTGTCTTCCTCTATTACAGATTCCGTTGCATTGATTGTTTCGGAATCAGCATCAACGCTTTCTTCGGCAACAATTTCAGAAATTTCTTCTTCAGATTCCTCTACGGATTCCTCTGTGATTTCATCCTGGACAGGCATAGGAACGATGGGAATATCATTTGCTCCGTTGCGTTGCATATAACTGACAATAGCCTGACCCATCTGCATAGGATCTTGCCAACGGTTCTCCGGAGTGGGATCGCAAGCCTTTAATATGATCTCGCTCATTTCATAGTCGGCATACAGCGGTGCGGGAAGTTTATCCCCAGGCTGAATCTCGTCATTAAAGGGCAGTTCGCCGTTGTTGTAGGTCTGATACAAAATTAAACCGGCAGCATATATGTCAATTGTTGCATTCAGCGCAGAGAAAGCATCTCTGATTTCCGGAGGGGTGTATATACTCTGATACTTTTCAGGCAAGGAGGCATACTTCAAAGAATCCATGGCAAAGAAGCCAAGATCTCCAATCCGGAACAATCGCTGATCGGTCACCAAAATGTTGTTGGGCTTCAGATCTGCATAGATATAGCCGTTTCTGCGGCAAACGGACAGAGAAGCACAAAGATCGAGACCAAGATTCAGCGCATCTAAGTGGGTAAAGATATGCTTTTTAAAATGCTTGGAAAGTGTTCTTTTATATTTACTTAGAATGTAAATCTCAAAACCTTTTCCGGACTCCATAGGCACAACCTGGTAGCCGGAAAAGGGGATAAACCCTTCTACCTGTGCCAAATTCTCCAAAACAGACACTTCACCGACAATTTCGTCAGCAATTTGGCGGAAATACTCCAGCGCAGAGGATTCGTCATTATATGCGCCGGAAAGCAGCAATGCATCCATTTGTGAGGGAGTTGCAGGAACAGAAATAATCTTCAAAATATATTTTTCATCAGTTTCCTGTTCAATCGCAGGACAGCACCGAATGCCGTGGTGCTGACTGATCGGGTCACCGACTAAAAAATTATCAAGTAATGGCGAAACAAGCCTTATTTTTGACACAATTATCGCCTCCTTTTATATATCTCCTATATCATAAAATAAATTTCTAAAAAAAGCAACAGGTTTATGGTTGTTTTATT
>JAFXBH010000260.1 GCA_017521875.1 Oscillospiraceae bacterium | reverse complement strand
GAAAATCGTAAGGCTCGTGGATCTGGGCAGACCATTGGTAAGTAAAGGGGTCCTGCACCACCCGGGTGGCATACAGCGGGATCCGCTCCAGTTCCTGATCGCCGCTGACCACGATGGTCAGTACCGACTGGCCTGCCTGCAGCGCGTTTTCTCCGGGTAAAAACACTTCCCAAACGCCGTTTTCCAGTTTATTTAAGGGGCAAGCCCGTCTGTCCCAGCCGTTAAAGTCGCCGGTAAGATACACCGCGTCTGCCGCAGGCGCCCACTCCCGGTAGTACCAGCCGCTTTTCTCCTTGTGAAATCCGAAATACAGATAGCCACCGGCAAAATCCGCCAGGGTCTGACCGGGCGCAAGAAGTTCTTCCTTCTTCCGGCGGTAATTTTCCATACGAAGGTCAAAATCCTTCTCAAAGGGTTTTAAATACGGATCGATCTTCAATATCTTATGTTTCATAACTGACATCCTTTCCAAATCTGTTGATTAGGTTTATGTCTAAGTTTATTTTATCACTTTCTCTGCCGGTTCGTCAATGATTTCCTTTTGTCTAAAAAAGGAAACCGAGGAGTATTTCTCCTCGGTTTACGTCTTCTTTATAAACTTTTCCTTGCACTTGGGGCAGGAAATGGCGATTTTTCCCTTGCCCTTGGGTACGCGCACCGCCTGGCGGCACCGGGGGCAACTGAAATACCGATGTTCTTTATCCTTGAACCGGTTCAAGAAATTCAGATACCGGCTGTTTTCCCGATAGCGCTTGTACACATTCCGGGACAGACTCCGGAAGATCGCCCAGCCCATCAGCACATAGGAAAGCAGGGTCAGCAGCAGATTGATCAGAGGAAACCGGATAAACATACTAAGCAGACAGGCGATAAGCCCTGCGCCCAAAATCACCATATTCAGTTTGTCCGTACCGTAGCGGCCGGTCATAAATGTGCGCAGTCCCGACCGGAACTTTACACCGAATCGCTGAAACCAGTTCATAAACATCCACCTTGTTTTCAGATAATTTTATTATATGGTTTCTTTATAAAAATGCAACTTAATATTGCGATTGTTTACTTTTTATTTACAGACCGGGCCGGATGCCCGGCCAGGCAAATTCGTTACCAACGCGAATCATACAATTTCTTCCGCTATATCGCTCGATAACCCACAGAGAATATCATCAAATTCCAATTTATCGAGTTGTTTCAAATTTTGTGACGCACTGATTGGCCCCCTCTGACGAGGGGGCTGTCACCGCAGGTGACTGGGGGAGAGACTACCCCTCCGGCTGAAATCGAAGATTTCAGCCACCTCCCCTGACAAGGGGAGGCGTATGGTGCGTAGGTGTACCAACACCTCGACAAACCGGAATTTGTTGCTTTATCAAAAAACTTGCGCCCCGGGTATCCCGGGGCGCTGCTGCTTATTCGTCGTATTGGTTAGGGATGGGCGTGATAATGGGTTTTCCCTCTCTGTCCACCAGCACGGTCATACCTCCGGCGTAACCGGAACCGCTGAACAGATAGTTGACACCGGTTTGCTTATCCACATAAACAGCCATATAGTTTCCGGAGAAACCGCCGTCCTGAGAATACGTTTTGATAAACCGTTTTTCTTTCTTTGCCATTATTCCTTAACGCCTTCCACGATGCCGTTTGCCAAGCCTACCATACCCTGCATTTCAGAGGGAATGATGATCTTGGTTGCCTTGCCGTCGGCAACTTTTTCCATTGCCTGGATGGCTTTCAGTTTGATCACCTGGTCGTTGGGGGCTTTTTCGTTGAGCATTTCCAGAGAATCTGCCAATGCCTTATGCACCGCCAAAATTGCCTGGGCTTCACCGTCCGCCTTCAGAATTGCCGCTTGCTTATCGGCTTCCGCCTTCAAAAT
>JAFXBH010000259.1 GCA_017521875.1 Oscillospiraceae bacterium | reverse complement strand
GCGGCCAGCCCGCAGGAGGGCCTACCGCCGGGTCTTTTGCGTATTCATAAAGGCTTTCTGCGTCCTGCTCATACCACGGTCGCAGGATCAGTCGCTGGGTTTGTAACATTTCATTCCACCTCTTAAGAATATTCATTCATAATACTTTGCAGTCGGTCCAGCAGATCTCCCTGGAGGTAGAAAGTAGTTTCATAATGGAGAAACGCCGGGGTATTTCGGTCCCACAAAATCAGAAGTTTGGGCGGAAATTCCTCATCTCCTGCCCAAAATTGCAGCACCACCGGAAAAAAAGGGGTCACTGCAAATCGGTATGTCATATCCTCTCCCGCCAAAGGCGACTGCGGTGTGCCGCCCAAGGCCTCGCAGGCTGCTTTCAGTCTTTCCGGTTGACTATCAAATGCTTTCGCGTATTTTCTTGTGAAGTCTTCGGTTTTAGTGACGCCAGTCACCACGAATGTACCTGCTGTACACCACTGGCCAAAGAGTGCCGGTGCAGAACTGCCCTGATGATAGCACAGCAAGTCGTAGACCGTCATTACCGTACTGAATTCCCGGCAAATCCGCCACCCGTCCGTCCTGTACTCCTCCACCACGCCGGTGACTCTGCTAATGCGGCAAGGGGTATTCAGATACGTCATGTATATCCACCGGTCATCGGCCCGGAGTTGATATTTTCGAATGAGTTGCTCCTGATCATACTGCAAAAATATCTCCTTGGCCATATCCACCTGCAAATCATAATTAGACACCGGTTTGGTCATTTCCATCACCTCACAATGGCAGGAAAGTGGCTTAAAATCACAGTTGGGTAACTGCCTGTTTCTTGCCGAAGGGCAATTTTTTATTTTGCAGCCAATAGATCAGCACAAACATTGCATATGCCCCCAGGCAAACCGCAAATATGTAGATGGGAGTATTGACATACCATCCAAACCACTGAGAGAACTGCTTAAAGACCACAATGGGCGAGTCTCCCGGGCCGACAAAGAACATATTCATATGTTCTCCCAGACCAAACTGCACGAAGCAGTTAAGACCGAATGCGACACCGCACAGGGCAATAAATGTCCAGGTTGCGCCCACATAATCAGACTTTCGGTCTCCTCCCCGCTTAGAGAAGCAAACAAACAGACCGATAAATACCAATAACATATGCCATAAGCAGGCGTGAATCGTCAAAAACCAGCGATCCAATAACAGTCCGGACGGCTCTGTAAAGGAAATAGCGCCGCCCAGCAGGTTATACAGTACCATAAAACTGTACATCCCCCGCTGGAGTTTGCCCGGTTTTAACCAGGGGGCAATCACGCAGAGGTACATGGGGATACTGCACAGTTGGAACGGAAAATCTCCCCAGGAATACCGGTTATCCATGATGGCAAAGTAATAAAACAATTGCTTGCACACCTCTGAAAGGATCAGCACTGCGCCAACAGAGAACAAAATCCAGCGGGCGGCTTTATCACTGACTTTCCGCAGTTTCCAGGCGGTAATGCCGCAGACCGCGAAGCCGATCAGCGTATATAGAATGTGGAATGCGCCATAAGACGGAAACGGTTCCATCGGCCAGGCAATAGACTCAAAAAAGGCATCCAATTTCTCTGTCATAATCCTTGTCTCCTTTTCTTTTTCTATGGGACACATCCATCATAGCATATTTTCATTTCCATATCAAATACTTTTCACAGAAAACCCCTGCCGAAACAGATCGGCAGGGGTCGCTGGTTGATTCAGGTTATTCCGTTTCTTCCGTTGTTTTCTTCTTTCTGCCCAGAAGCAGGACTGTCAGGATACCGCCGCCGCTGACTGCCAGCAATGCGCACCAAATCCACAGATTAGTGGTATCGCCTGTCTGGGGAGAACTGGGATCTATCGTGGGCTTAGGGACTGAAATTTCATTGGTGACTTCGTTGGTGGTATAGGTGTTATCCCCTTCCAGGACTGTTGCCTCATTCTTCACCGTTACAACGCCTGTGTTGGCATTGACCGTCACCTTAAAGGCCACAGTCACAGTAGACCACGCAGGAACATCTTCCAGATTCCACTCCAACTTTCCGTCTGCATATACACCACCGTTGTCGGCAGACCCATCCACATAGGTGGTGTGCTTGGGAAGCCGGTCGGTAATCTTGATGTCCACTGCTTCACCGGAGGTATTGGTATAAGAGATGGCGTAGACCAGTTCCTGGCCAGCAGAAACCTTCTGGCCGTCAATGCTGGTAGTTACATCCGCTGCGGCAAACACATCCTTCTTGGCCTCGTTTTCCACGGTGTGGTTCACCACCTCGTTGGTGGAATAAGTGTTGATACCATCACGGATCACTGCAGTATTGGCCACAATCTCGTCAGTTTCGTCCACCTTCACATCAAAGGATACTGTTACGCTTTCACCCTTGTTCACATGGAGAATCCAATTGATATGCTCACCTGCATAGATGCCGCCGTGGGAAGCAGAGTTCTCCACATAGGAAGTGTGCTTGGGAATGATATCCATAATGTCCACAACCACATCTTCACCGGTATAGTTGGTGTAGGTAATAAAATAGGTCAGGACATCACCGGCGGAGACTTTCTTGCCGTCAATGTTGGTATCGGTACTGCCTGCAAGGTAAACTTCTTTTTCCGCTGCCTTGCCAAAGGTGGCATTGGTAAAGGTAACCTCTGCGCTTGCAGATACGGTCTCTGCTGCGGTTACATTGGTAGCCATATTGGTTACGACTGCTCTCAATTGACCGTCGCCAACATCGTTTACCTGCACGGCAAACCGGTGCTGGGTACCGTCATAGACTACATTCTCCACAGGATCCACAGAGGCATCTTCCACGATCACAAAGAAGTAAGTACCGGTTGCAGTAAGAGACTGTTTTGCGAAAGCAAATGCGCCGTTTTCGTTCTTGGCCGTATCCAACAGTTGGACATCGTCCCCTGTAATCCGGAAGGTATTGTCTGTCCTGTAAAGCCGGAAGGTGAAGGCATTGTCAGAGAGCGTGTCACCCTCCAATTTCTTAATGCCGGTAAATGTAACTTCCGCTTCTGCTGCAGTATAGGTATTTTCAAATCGGATGTCTCCATTCTTCACATCGGCGCTGGCGCTGAGGACTGCACCGGTATCCGTTACCGTTACGGTTACGGTGATGGGATGATTCACACCGTCATAACCCACGCCGGGGGCATTACCCTGCACTTCTCTGACTGTGTAGGTGTATGTTCCGGGCTTGTCGTAGGAAATAGCGTCAAAGGCAAAACTGCCGTCCGCCTTATTGGTAACCGTCTGGAGCAGGTTGTCGCCTTCATAAAGTTGGAAGGAAAATTCGCCGCTTCTGATAGAACGGCCATGGAGTATTTTCAAACCGCTGAGTGTATACTCTGTGGGTGTTGCTTTATAGGAATTTACAAACACCACATCACCGGAAGAATCTGTATTATGGCCGATCTTGTTCACATGGACATCCGTAACTGTCAGTTTCTCGGGGTGATTGCTGTCCACACCTATGGTGACTGTTATGTGGTAGTGGGTAGTATCGTAGGTAACGCCGGGCAAGCTGCCTGCCTGCTCCTTCACCACATAGTAGTGGGTGCCGACCCTGTCATAGGAAATGGAATCGAATGAGAAGTCTTTGCCTGTATTGCTTACGGTCTGCTTGGCAGCACCGTTTACTGTGAAGGCAGAATCGGTTTCGTACAGTTCAAATGCGAACTCGCCGTTGGCAATGTCTCTGCCCACCAAGACCTTCGTGCCGCTGATGGTATGGGAGGTGGCGTTCAGGGTGTACCGGTTGCGGAACTGCACATCCACGGCATCATCGCCATTGGGGGCGGCATTTTCCACTTCTGCCACAGCCACCAACTTGCCATCTTCCTTGGTAACGGTGATTATCACGGTATAGACCGTTCGGTCATAGGTCATACCCGGCATATCGCCCTCGGTCTCAGAAAGTTTGTAGGTGTATATACCCTCTGCCAGGTTGGATACGCGAATGGTAGCCTTGCCGGATGCATCGGTGGTAGCGACATATTTTTCCTTTGCATTGGCAGTATTTACCATTTCAAAGTGGAAAATATCCAAAGGAATGTTTACGCCGGTGTTATTGGTAAGAACTTTTGTGATGTTCACATCTGCATGGGTTCTCTCGATGTCATAGATGTTGGTAAAATCCTTGGTAACGGTATTGCCGCTAATCACAGTATTGGCATAGTTTTCCAGGGTATATTCCAAAACGCCGTCGGCATCGGCATCGGTCACCTTTACGGCGAAGAGACCTCTTGTGGAATCGTAGGTCATTCCGGCAGTAGCGCCACTCTGCTCAGTGATTCGGAAGTAATGCAAGCCGATGTTCAGCGGGATATCCAGCACTTCCTGAAGGTTAAACCGATAGGTTTCACCGTTTTTCACCGTTTGGCTTGCCAAGGGCACATAGCCATCGGGATTCTGCTGGGATTCTCCTACATAACGGCTCAGTTGGAACACAAAACCCTCGTCTATGCCTATGTAAGTGTTATGGACATCTTCTACCGTTTTGGTGCCGGTGACTAAAATCTCCGGCTTAATGGGGGTAACAGAATAGGTGTTGATAAAGTGGGCAAGGGTATCCTGGCCAGAAAGGACAGTGCCGGTGATGGTACCGGAGGTATTTTCATAACCGGCCACCATGCCTTCCTCGGTAACAGTATAGGTCGTTCCTCCCGGCAGACCCATAATGGTAATGGACTCGTTATTCTTCAGTTTTACAGTAAAACTGCCATCGTTGCCCACCGTCACTTTTTCACCGGTAAACAGCGTTGCGTTGATTTTATCCACGGGCAGTTCTCTGCCGGCAAAGGAAACGGGCAGTTGTACCTTGAAAGTAAATTCCTTTCGGTGCATACTGTTGGGCGTTTCCTCCAGGTTATGCTGAATATCCTTTGCCACAGTCAGTTCGCCATAGGGCGCATTGGTAACAAAGGCCGGGGCAAACTGGGCTGCGCCGTTGAGCACTTCACTGACCAGGGGAACCACAACTGTTTCGGTCCGGTCAGAAATGTAATACTCTGCGCCAGCGGGAATATTCTCGTTAATCACGCACTGCGTGCCTGCGGGAATACCGCTGATATACACTGTCTCCCCTGCTTTCAGGTTTACAGTCAGCACATTGTTTTCATATCCGGAGATCGTTGCGGTCACATCCTTGCCGTGGCTGTCTTTCACCACAGGGGTGGCTGCCACACCGGCAGGCAGAGTAACCGTCAGAGCATAGGTATCGGCTGCGCTGCCGATGGCCTGCGTCACATTTTTCGTCAGGACGATACCTGTATCAATATTCACAGTAATCTTGCCGTTATTGCCCAACCAAACCACCACATCATTTCCATTGTGGGAACTGGCGGTTTCATAGGTATATTCCGGTGTGTAGCGGTTGACGGCTGTGCCGGTTGCGTTGGGATCCTTGGCAACCGTCATGTTGTGCAGACGGCTGGTGCGGAGAGAGCCAACACCCAGCACGGCGTAAATATCTGCATTGGGGTTCTTCTGCTTGTAGGCGCTGATCACGGCTGCAACCTGATCCGGGGCAATGGCCACACCTTCTTCTGCCAGTTCATATCCCTTGGCAGCGTCGTAATTGACATACTTTCCGGTATTGTTGTCATAGAATGCCACGGATTCCTTCAGGTAGCCCCAATTGGTATATACCAGATAAATGACTTCCTCTGCTGCAGTTGCACTATCGGTGAGGCTGGGGGTGGGATGGTAGTAAGTAACATAGGTATAGACCAAATCGGCATCCTGCGCGGCCTGGTATTCTTCGTAGGACATCCAAGTCAGGTCATATTTACTTTCGTCCCAAACGATACCGTATTCTGCATTCTCGGGAATGGTCACCGTGCTTCCGTCAGATTTGTTACTGATACCGGTGAAAATTCCCTGATTGGACTGGTGGTAATAATATCTGTTCTCCCCAGAGGGTTTGAAGCCCACATGGGCATCGCCATCCAAAACCACATTTGCACCGTCGGCAGGATTCAAAACCCCGTACTGGCCGGCATACAGGGATACCGTTCCTTCTGCGTCATTGATATGGGAATATCCCTGAAGTTTGGAAATATCCAGTTCCCCGTTGGGAAGCAAAATCTCATCGGACAACCCCACGGTATAGAACACTCGCAGAGGTCTGTGAATGAACTGGGTGATGGCAGAATTGGTCACATTACTTACCGTCTCAGAAACAACCTGCTCCAAAATAATGGGGAGCACCTCTTGATGGATCTTGATTTCCAGTTTCTGCGTGCCGTCGGCCTGTTTTGTCACGGAAATCAGGATATCTTCTGCCGTATTCCACGCTTCATTGGTGGTGGGATTGATACCGGTGGCCAATTCCACGGTATAGGTGCCGTCGGCATTGTCGATCACATCGTAGGAAGCCCCAAACAGTGTGACAGACTGGATTTCCTTGATCTGCATATGCTGACCGATATAGTCTACATAGATCAGGGGTGTATGATCCACACCGGTAGCGCCTTCCTCAGTGGTGCTGGTGGAAATGGGGTTGAACACGCCGGAGGACAGTTCTACATAGATTTGGTCAAAGGTCTCTGTCAAATCTGCGCTGGTCACATCATAGTAGGTGTCCACATAATTGATATTGGCTGCAATCTTTGCATCGGTGATCGCGCCATTGTTTGTGGGATAGTTATGATTGAATGTCCAGCCATTATTGGTAATCGTCTGGCCTGCAGCCCATTTCTGGAAATCACTGTAAGCATTTTTCACATCTCTGGAGGCGTGATTTCCGTGGAATCCGTTCCGGGCATCACCGGGATTCATCAGCAGTTGGGCAGTGGTATTCTGGCCCAGATCCACACCGATGCCATAGACTTTCTGCTCTCTGCCGTAATGCGTCTCCACCTCGGTTTTGCTGTAGGCCGCATTCAGGAGTGTGCTCAAATACAAATTTCTGCCGGAAGCGGAGGTGCCGTCTTTATCCTGCGCGTCAATCACATTGTAGAACCGCTCTTGGGTTGCCCGGTTTGCCTGTCCGTCAGTAAGCACAATGGCAACGGGAACGCGGCCTTCCACACCGGTAGCATTGGCCAAAATATCAAAACCTCTGTCAATACCGGACTGCAAATTGGTACCCATCGTATAACCGTTGTCCTTGCCCAGTTCTCTGCCGTCATCGTCATATGCAGTTACCACGCCTGCCCCTGCCCGGCCATTATTAAAATAATTGGTCACAACCAGGTCAATGCCATTATTGTAGGCTGCAAGAGGCAGAACGGTCTCGCTGTCTGCATTATAGGTCACAATCGCGATCCGTACATTATGGATGGTCAGCAGATCATCCATCAGCGCATTGGCTGCTTCGATCACCCGCTGCAGGCGGGTGACGCCACCCACAGTATCGTCCATAGAAGTAGATGTATCCAAAATCAGAACCACATCCATAGGTCCGGTGGTAGTGGTGGATCTGGTATGGTTCATTGTAGAACCCAGAGCAGAAAAGATCACCTGGAAGGCCTCATCTTCCTGCAGAGAAACGCGG
>JAFXBH010000026.1 GCA_017521875.1 Oscillospiraceae bacterium | reverse complement strand
AGGCAAGAGAACGCACACAGGTGCTGATGGACTATGCAGGCATGGTAGGCGGTATTGTGGTAGGTACCGGCGACCTTAGTGAATTGGCGCTGGGTTGGTGTACCTATAACGGAGACCATATGAGTATGTACGGAGTGAATGCCTCTGTTCCTAAGACATTGATCCGTTGGGTGATTGCCACCGTTGCAGAGAATCCTCGATTTGCTGCAGCAAAAGATGTGTTGATGGACATTCTGGACACGCCTATCAGCCCTGAGTTGCTTCCCCCTGATGCACAGGGTAAGATCTCTCAGCAGACGGAATCTTTGGTTGGGCCGTATGCTCTCCACGATTTCTTCCTGTACTATATGCTGCGGTATGATTTTGCTCCCCGGAAAATTTATACACTGGCCTGCCGTGCTTTTGCCAATGATTTTGATGCAGAAACGGTGAAGAAATGGCTGAAAGTGTTCTATCGTCGTTTCTTTAGCCAGCAGTTTAAACGCAGTTGTATGCCGGATGGCGTGAAGGTTGGTAACATATCTGTCAGTCCCCGTGGGGATTGGAGAATGCCCAGCGATATTACCGGAAAGTTATGGCTGCAGGAAGCAGAAGAATTATAAAATATAAAGAAACGGGTGCCACGCACCCGTTTCTTTTTGCAATTACAATAGTATCGGTTGAATCTGCCGTCCCTCTAATGCTGCGGCCAAAGTTTCTGGAATCTTTGTAAAATCTGCAACCATACTGGTTGGCTTTTTGACAGGGTCATCCTGCCCGAAAGGTACAAAATAGAAATGTTTTCTGCCAAACAGTTTTCCGATGTTTTCTCCCGCACCCGCCAGGGCGTCGTTGGTTGAGACAGCAACTATGACAGGTCTGCCATTTCGTAGATGACTCTTTGCCGCCATAGTAACCGGCCCGTCGGCAATACTATGGGCCAGTTTGGCAAGGGTGTTCCCGGTGCAGGGAGCAATGATCAGCGCATCCAGAAGTTTTTTAGGACCAAAGGGTTCAACCTGTTCAATGGTGTGCAGCGCTTCCCGGCCACAGATCCGCTCTACAGTTTGAATGTGAGCAAGGTGAGTTCCAAACCGGCTGTCTGTAGTGTAGGAAATATTGGAAAAGACCGGGATTATTGTGTGCTGCTTAGCCAGTGTTTCCATTACGGGAAAAACCTGCGAAAAAGTACAGAATGAGCCGCAAATGGCAAACCCAATATTCATAGTGACTCCTTTCTCAAAATAGGGATCAGAGTTTGGGCAATTAAAGCACCGGAACTTTCGGGTGCATCTTTTCCGGGGAGTCCTCTGGCCCATATCACATCTTCGCTTCCCAGTCCTAAACGGGAAGCCAGGTCAATCTTTAATCCTGTTCCGGGACATACAGGAAATCGCATGGCAGGTACAGTGTTTATAATCACTCGATAGTCAGGAAGGGAGACCTGGGAATAGTCTGTTACTTCATATCCCAATGCAGCCAGAATACTGCGATCGGATTCCTTCCTGGTACAGACGGTTACACGCGCCCCCATCTGTCTAAGCAGCCGGGACAGACACTTTCCGATGCGTCCCCAACCTATAACCAACACAGGGCATTGATCCAAAATGATGGGCAATTGGTTCGACACCAAATTGATTGCACAGTAGGAAGTGATCTGTGCATTCTTTGCCAAATAGTTTTCGTCGTGAAGCAGGTCAACTGTGGCGTAATAGTCAAGTTCCGGACGGTCGAGGTTTCCGCCGATTACCAGGATATCTTTTGGAAGCAAAGACAGTAGTGTAGCCAGATTTCCACCGCCCACAATTCCACCGTCAGGTGTAAAACTGGGGACAGGGAGAAGCAAATGCGTGATCTGTGGGCATGGTTCTGATACGATCATAAATCCTTCTTTTTTTAGTTTTTGAATACAATGACTCATTGCTGGAGTATATCCTGCTGCGTATATCATACAATCAGCCATAAACATTCATCCTTTCATGACAGAATATGTGGTAGGGCTTTGCGTTGTGCTTGATTTTTTGTGTAATTTTTGTATAATGGAATCAGAGGTGATCAATATGCAGAGATTGGGTTTTATCCATGATATGATGGATGTAAAAGTTTTGATTTTGTTTGTTACTTCTCGGGCAGACTATCCTATGACCGCACAGGAGGTTTATGAGGTTTGCTACCAGGATGAGTGCCTGAGTTACTTTGATGTTTGCACCGCACTTCCTCAGATGGTGGAATCCGGCCATATGCAGCAAATTGAAGAGGATAAGTATGAAATTACAGATAAGGGCAGGGCAGATGGAAAATTAACTGAGGACTCCATCGCCTTCACTGTAAAACAAAGAGCAGAGGATGCGGTAGCCAGATTTAACCGAAAACTGCGTCGCAGCAGTTTTGTGAAATCGCAGGTGATTCCCAGAGAGAACGGAGACTATTCCGTAATTATGTCGCTGGATGATGAGGTGGGAAACCTTATGACGTTGGAACTGCTGGCCCCTAATCAGCGACAAGCCATTCGACTCAGCAGACTGTTCGAAAAGAAAGCGGAGACAATTTATAATATGACAATGTCCGAACTGTTGGATCATCCGGAGAATTCCGGAGAGTAACCTTGTCCAAATAGCAAAACCACGGTATAGTATAAATACACCGAATAATCGGTAAAAAAGAAAGGAGCGACCGCATATGAAGTTTCAGTACAGTGAGAAGAAAGTTAAGTTACCCGGCAATGTCCACGCGTATGCCGAGAAGAAGGTAATGAAACTGGCCCGTTTTTTTGAGGAGGATGCGGAAGCACTGATTGTATTTTCTATAGAGAAAAACCGTAACAATGTAGAACTTACGGTTCACGGTGCCGGCACCTGGTTCAGAGCCAGTGAAAGCACATCTGATATGTTTGCATCGATCGATGCGGCAGTTGGTACTATTGAGGGACAAATTCGCAAAAACAAGAGCAGATTGGCCCGCCGACTGCGGCAGGATGCATTTACTCGCAGCACGGAAGAGACTTCCTTTACAGTGGAAGAACCGGAAGACGATTTAAAAATTGTGCGAGCCAAGCAATTCTACTTTAAGCCCATGACCCGAGAGGAAGCGGTTATGCAAATGAATCTGCTGGAGCATAGTTTCTTTGCGTTCCGCGATGAGGATAATGGAGGATCGTTTGCTGTTGTATATCGCAGAAATGACGGCGGATATGGTCTGATTGATGACAGTGTTGAATAATTGATGGATAGAAAATCGGGCAACTCATATCGAGTTGCCCGATTATTGTCTGGCTGGGACTATTCAGGATCCTGTTGCAATGTTAAATCAAGAAATGTGCCGATTTTATCAATAGTGTGCACAATTGTGCGTGCATCTACTCGCGTATACTGTGAGTAATACTCGAGATGCTTTTCACAGTAATCAGAGCGAGGAAACTCCAACTTGATTGTTGCAGGGAATTCTACAGTATAGGGTTTTATGGAAGCGGCTTTTTTGACACCGTTATAAGCTGCGATGCGGATGCGCTCTAGCGCCTCTTCAGAGGAGATACATTCTGCGCGATTTCGTCCAATACCTCTTTTAACAACAGCACACTCGATGCCTTCAATGGTTTCTGCTGCCTCTGCACAAGCGGCTTCGTCGCCACTGACCATTACAACAGGCACACCACAGGAACCACAGAAAAGTGCATTCTGTACAAGTTCGCCACATTTTTTGCCATTGACATAATAATTGGTATAAGCGAGAGAAGATTGCACGTGGTCCAGAAAACCGTTCAATGTGCCTGGTTTGGCATGGAGGCCTATATGTAAGCAGGCAACGCAATCTTTATATAAGGATTTGTCTTCGTAGTCCCAGTACTGTGTTGCCCTGGGGTCTAATTCTCCTTCAATAAAGTTTCCACCACCACCATGGCCATCAGTAACGATGATTTCATCTGCTCCGGCATCTATGGCACCTTGGATTGCTGCGTTGGTATCTAACATTAATCGGTGGCATGCAAAGCGGTACCCTTCGGATTTTCGATCCATCATGTCGATGGAATCAACAAGACTAATTCCTTCAAGATCAGTTACAATTTGTACTTTCATTTGTGTGACCCCCCTTTGTCAGCCATATTATACCATAATTGATTCTTTTTGTAAATAAGAATGAAGAAATAGTGACATAATAAATATAGTAAAAATATAGTAAAAAACAGTGTGTTTGAATGTATAATTAACCGTGTGTGACAAAAATATGATGAAATAGCAAGGAGAAGAAAAAAAGAAGAAAAAAGTGAAAAAAGTTATTGACAAGTGGTAGGTGGTGTGATAGAATGATCAGGCTCACGCGAGAGCGGGAGCAGGATGTACCTTGTAAATTGAATAACGCAAAGACGAACAAGTAACACCTTGGACAATTATAAAAGT
>JAFXBH010000258.1 GCA_017521875.1 Oscillospiraceae bacterium | reverse complement strand
TAGCAACAAGATCAACCTCATTCAGGGTCAACTCTGCACCTGCAGGAAGCGTAATCTGGGAACTTTCCACATCACCGTTGGACAGTGTAACACTGCTGTGTGCATTCATAGGCAGACCGTTGGTCAGGGTCAACTTGTGGCCGCCAAGGTCAATGTCGGCAAACTCAATGGGATCGGTAGCATTCAAGGTCTGGTCGCTAGTCAGAACGATGGTCTGGCCGGGCTTTGCGTTGGCAATAGCCTCATCCAAAGTAGCACCCAAATCTTCCATAGAGATCTCCACATTGCCAGCCAGCAGTTCCCAAGAGGCTTCGTAAGGAACATCCTTATACTCCTTGGGGAATACGCCCAACTGGGTTGTAGTGTTGATCAGAACAACCACATTCTCTTCTTTGTCCCATGCAAAAGCATGCTCTGCCATTGCGGGAGTAAAGTCTGCAATGCCGTTCTCAGCCAAAATGGCCCGCACTGCATCTACGCCGGCAGGCTTGCCTTTTTCGGCTTCGTCAGCCTTCAGGATGGTGTTCATCTCACGAACCAAACGAATATCCACAGATTCGTTAGCCTTCTTGATCAGGCTGGCAAATGTGGGGATCAGTACGGCTGCGAGAATTGCAATAACGGCAATCACAATCACCAGTTCAACGATTGTAAAGCCACGTTTTGCAGTGTGCATTTTCATAACTGTTGTTTCCTTTCTTTTTCCCATTTTTAGCAGGATTCTTGATTTGCAGAAAATTACCTGCGAAAATATATGACTCTGAATATCAGCGTCATACGCTGTCCTTAGAGTATACAATATTTCTATAGGGTTGTCAACTTAAAGTCCCGATTTATTTTTATAAAGCAAAAAATTCCCACTTTTATCCGCTACGGACAGATTCGGTATTCATCAAATGCACCATTTGCTCAAAGGTAACGAACTCGTATCCCTCTTTCTGCAGCATCAGAATGATCTGCTCAATGCGGCGGCCATAGGAGCGGATGCCCTGCTTGATATAATACTTATCGTAAGACTTCAGTTCCTTCAAAAACGGCACTTCCTGCTTGGTCAGTTCAAAGGGATGGAGATAGAACACATAGTAGTCGTTTTGATGAATATACTGCTGGATCAGGGTCTTCACAAATCCCCACTGGCTCAGCCGCACATAGCCGCCACCGGAAATGGGAAACGGCTGACCGAAAATCTTCCCCTTGGAGAGGCCGAATTCATAGAACTGATCCCGGCGGAAGATATTCTGCCGCAACTGCCGGAAGCCCTCCATATCCATTTTTACCGTATGGCGGGCAGGTAAGTAGTCCAGGTAACTGGAATCGTAGCAGAATCCCAATTCCCGCAGCACATCCAGTCTTGCCTGATCCATACTGAAACAAGGGGCACGGAATCCCACGATGTCCACATCAAACAATTCCTGCAGGCGCTGCTTAGCCCGGCGGGTCTTCTCCCGGAACTGCTCCACAGGCACCGTCATAGGCGCAATATGGGCATAACTGTGGAGGGCGATCCGGTGACCACCGGCAATATAGCCCCGCAGCCGATCCGCGATCCGGGGCGCCAGGTCGCCCACTGTAAACAGGGTACTTTTAATACGGTATTTATCCAGTATTTTCAGGTATTCTTCCAGACCGTCCATCAGGTCCACATCCACAGGAATGCCGGAGGAACTGATACACTCTGTATCTGCAAATGTCTCCACATCCATAGTGAAGACGGCGTATTTCTTATGACTCATAGATTATGCTCTTTCAAAAAATTCTATAATTGCCCGGTCGTATTGCTGGGTATTGTTGATTCGTAGGTGGGAATGGCCGCCTTTTTCAAACCAAACCAGTTTTTTATCCTGTGACACACAGGCGTTAAACAGTTGACGACTCTTTTTAGGAATAGAGAACACATCTTTTTCACCGTACAGAAACAGAATCCGGCAGTCGGGTCTGATCTGGCGGATTGCTGTGATGGGCTTGTCTTTATAGACGTTGGTACCGGTATGGCGGTAGATTTGCCACATTACGAGTTGCAAAACGGGGAAAATAGGACGCTTCAATTGCATCATATGCCGCTTGAAGGTCTCCGGGAAAGACACATAGCAGCCTTCCGTTACCAAGCCCCGGAGATACTCCGGACAGCGGTCCGCTCGCAGGGCAAACAATCCGGAGGAGGTGCCGATACAAATACCGTGGAAATAGATCTCCCGGTTGTCAAACTGTTCATGGACCAATTTCGCCCAAGCCAACACATCTTCGCTTTCTTTCACGCCGATGGTGTTATATTTGCCATTGCTTTTACCGTGGCAGCGGGTATCGATTACCAAAACATTGAATCCCGCCTGTTCATAAGGAGGCGCAAAATAGTAGGAATATACCAGGCTTTCGCACCGGCCGGGCAGAATGATGATACACCGGTCCTGACCGAAATCAAAATACTGGCCAAACAGTTGCAGACCGTCGTTTTCGATCTGCAATTCCGTAATACGATGGCGGTTCTGTTCCATCCAGGCAATGCCATCATTCCACATTTGCACCTGCTCTGCATCGTCCGGGAAGGAACAGTTTCTGCCCCATTTATCTGCAGAAGTACGGACCAACTGATCCTCATATACCCGCTTTGCAATGGGGTAAGTATAGCACAGCATAGCAATCAATCCACCCAGCAACAAAGCCGCAACAATTGCCAAAATCCACATTGTTTCTCTCCTAAATGACATATTTGGAAACAGTATAACACAGTTTGCAATGAATTGCATTATTTTTGTCAAAAAAAGTTGAAAATGGTAATCGTGTGTTGATTTGAACGCAAGAATGTGGTATACTTTATAAAAATTATACCCTTTATATCCATACAATTAACATATACAGAAAGGATTAAAGACCATGTCCGATTTTGTGATTATCCCCGATGCTTCATCTGATTTGACGAAAGAACTCCGGGAGCGTTTCCATATCCCCGATTATATCAGAGGAACCATCTACTATCCGGACGGCAAAGAGTATTCTGTAGGTCTGGACTGGGAACTGATGGACCCGGTAACTTTCTACACCTCTATGTCCGGACGGAAAACCCTTTACAAGACCGCCAGCGCTCAACGGGGTGATATCATAGCAGTTTACGAGAATCAACTGAAGGCAGGCAAAGATATCTTGGCCGTCACCCTCTCCTCTGCCCTGTCCGGCACCAATCAAGTTTGCCATAAGGTCGCCGAAGAATTGCTGAAAAAATATCCTCAGCGAAAGATCATCATTGTGGATTCCCTGCGGTACTCCACCGCCTTGTCCCTTTTGGTGATCAAAGCCAGTCAGAAACAGCAGGAAGGCGCCACCCTGGAAGAGACCGCCGCATACCTGGAAAACATTAAGCACCTCATTCACCAAATCGGCCCCATGGATGATATGTTCTTCCTGGTGAAAACCGGTCGCGTTTCCAATTTCAAGGCCTTTTTCGGCACACTGATTGGTATCAATCCCATGGCGGACTTTAACCGCAAGGGTCTTTCTCAGGTTCTGGGCAAATTCAAAGGCAAAAAACGGGCTTTTGACGCGGTGATCGAATACATCCGCGGTACCATTGAAAATCCCCAGGAGCAGATCATCTTCGTTGCCCATTCCAACCGGGAACAGGCCGCACAAATGCTCGCCCAGCGGGTGCAGGAGGAATTTTCTCCCAAGGAAATTATCATTAACCATGTTGGTATGTCCTGCGGCGCTTCCATAGGCCCGGGTCTGTGCGCTGTCTTCTACGAAGGCCGTGATATCAGCGAGAATATGGAATACGAACAGGCATTGATGAACGAAATTATCGACAATCAAAATAATTAACGGGAGCAATTATGAGAGATTATATTATTCTTACCGATTCTACCAGCGATCTTACTTTGGAAATGCGGCAGCAGTACAATATTGCGTATGTACAGATGCAGTACATCATTGACGGCGTGGAATACAAAGCCTCTTTGGACTGGGAATCCCACGACCCCAAGACATACTATGATCTGATG
>JAFXBH010000257.1 GCA_017521875.1 Oscillospiraceae bacterium | reverse complement strand
TGATCCACCAGCACCACCCGCTTTCTCCGGGGTCGCAGCAGGTGATACCGGGTCAGAACACCGACGACTTTTTCTTCTTCATCCAAAATGGGATAGCAATGCTCCCGGAATTTCAGCACCTGCTCTTTTACCTCGTCCAGCCGGTCTTCTAAGTGGAAGCAGACCAAACCCTCCGTGCGGCAGATCCGACCGATAGGCGCAGCCTGAAAGATCAGGCGGGCAGCCCGATAGGCATCGTAGGGGGTGGCGATGATGCAGGTGGTGGTATTCAGTTGCCGCAGTTCGTCAGAAAGTTCTGCCTGACACAGCACCAGACAGTTTACATTCATTTCCAGAGCGCGGCGGATCATGTCCGGCTGATGGCCGCAGAGGACGATGGAGTCTTTTCGGTTAAACAGAAGATTCTCCCGCTCCTGGGGCATGGCGATAGACAGTTCACCGCCAATGGTGTCGGTGTTCTCACCGGCGGCATTCAGCACCCGACCTTCCAGAACGGAAAGCACATTAAAGAGAGCCACCGGCTCCAAAACCGCAGAGGAAATCCGTTCCATATTGTAACTGGCCACATTCTCCCGGGAAAGCATACCGTAGAGCGTACCGTCTTCATTTACCACCGGAATGGCGGAGATGTTCTTCTGCTGCTGAATGATCTCCCAGGCTCTGCCCACGGTAACAGCAGTGCTTAAAAAGGGCGGAGTATCAAAGTCCAGATCCTTTACCTGGGTGTGCATATCCCGGATCCGCTTGGGAGGCTGAAATCCGAAACGCTTCAAAACGGTGTTGGTTTCGTCGGATACATGGCCAAGGCAGGCGGCTTCGTATTCCCGGTCGCCAATGGCATTCCGCAGAGCGGCGTAGGCCATAGCGGCCACGATAGAGTCGGTATCCGGATTGCGGTGTCCTGTCACATAAATGGGATCCATAGCAAGTCCTCCATAATAAAAAACGTGAAAAGTATACATTATTTAATAATATTATAGTCATTCCCGAAAAAAATAGCAAGAAAAAATCCACGAAGCCTCCCGCAAGGCAAAAGGGGAAATTTTCTTGGAGAAAATATGGGAAAACTGCTTGCTATTTTAGGTCGTTTCTTATACAATAAGGGAAAGTTTGTTTTTTGCGAAAACCAGAGAAAAGAGGCGTAGGTATCATGAAATTGGGTTACGATCACGAGAAATATATTCGCACCCAATCCGCTCACATCCGGGAGCGGATTGCCCAATTTGGCGGTAAGTTGTACCTGGAATTTGGCGGCAAACTCTATGATGATAACCACGCCTCCCGGGTATTACCCGGATTCCAGCCGGACAGCAAACTCCGTATGCTGCTGGAACTGAAAGAGCAGGTAGAGGTGGTCATCGCCATCAATGCCGACGATATTGAGAAGAACAAGATTCGGGGCGACCTGGGCATTACCTACGACCGGGATGTGATCCGGCTGATCGATGTGTTCCGGGGATTTGGACTGTATGTTTCCAGCGTTGTGCTGACGCGTTTTTCCGATCAGAGTATGGCCAAGGCTTTTTCTGATCGTTTGGAGGCAATGGATATTAAGGTCTATCGCCATTACGATATTCCCGGCTATCCCGCCAATATTGCCCACATTGTCAGCGATGAGGGTTATGGTAAAAATGATTTTATTCAGACCACCCGGGAACTGGTGGTGGTCACAGCCCCCGGCCCCGGCAGTGGCAAACTGGCTACCTGTATGAGCCAACTTTATCACGAACATAAACGGGGTGTACAGGCAGGATATGCCAAATTCGAGACATTCCCGGTATGGAATCTGCCGCTGAATCACCCGGTGAATCTGGCTTATGAAGCAGCCACTGCGGATTTAAGCGATGTGAATATGATCGACCCCTTCCATCTGGAAGCCTATGGCAAAACCACAACGAATTACAATCGGGATGTGGAAGCGTTCCCTGTGCTGGTGGCTATGTTTGAGCGGATTTTGGGGGATTGCCCCTACAAGTCTCCCACGGATATGGGCGTGAATATGGTGGGAAACTGCATCGTGGACGATGAGGTGTGCCGGGAGGCCTCCCGGCAGGAGATCGTCCGGCGGTACTATACCGCGCTGTGTGATCACAAGCAGGGCAAGGCAGATCAAAATCAGATTCTGAAACTGGAACTGCTGATGAATAAAGCCAATGTGACGGAAGATGCCCGGCGGGTAGTTGCTCCTGCTTTGCGGAAAGCAGAGGAGACCGGCAAACCTGCAGCGGCTATGGAACTGCGGGACGGCAGAATCGTTACCGGCAAGACTTCCAGCCTGTTGGGCGCATCGGCGGCGCTGCTGCTGAATGCGTTGAAGGCATTGGCGGGAATCGATGATGATCTGCACCTGATCGCACCGGAGATCATTGATCCCATTCAGCACTTGAAAGTGGGTCATTTCGGCAACCGGAATCCCCGGCTGCACACCGACGAAGTGCTGATCGCCCTGTCCATTTGCGCTACCACCGATCCCAGAGCGGAACTGGCCATGGAACAGTTGGGCAAACTCCGGGGGTGCGAGGTTCACTCTTCGGTGATCCTCTCTCCGGTAGATGAAAAAGTATTTAAGCGGCTGGGTGTAAACCTCACCTGCCAGCCCAGGTATAAGGGATAAAAGCAAATGGCTGCGCAGCCTTTTTTGGAAGGTTGCGCAGCCATATTTTTGTTAGGAGTTATACACAAAAAAATAGGGGCAGATTTGTTTACTTTACCGCTTGTAATTGGGGAGTGAGTATGGTAAATTTACCCAAACAAAAAATTGCTGTCCGTCCTTAAAATGTGCTGCTTTGCAAGGACTTGCGCGTAGTCCTGCAGAGGGCAGCAGTACTGGGAAGTATCAGGAAAACCATAAGGATAAAGTGAGGAATGCCATATGAACAGCAGTGTAAAAAGTAAGAAACGAAGATCGTCCAAAGACGAGCCTGTACCCATATCTCAGCACCAGTCTGAGGGGATCAGCGTAACAATCAACCCGCCCTTCAGAGGAAAACGGTTTGTCGCTAACCAGCGTTTGTCTGCCAATGATTGGAGGGCTTTGGAACAGGCAATCCCGGAGTCGGAAGAACTGCAGTTTGCAGTGGTGGGAAGCCTGAATATTCAGAACCATTTTGCCCCCTCTGTTTTGGCGGTGACCGATCAGCAGGTCTACGGGTTTGACAGCACACTGCCCGGTGGCGTCCGTCAACTGCCCCTTGAGAAAATAGAAAACGCGCAGGTAAAGCGGTACTACAGCAATGCTATTTTGATGATCACCCTGCGGGATCAATCTCGGGAAGAGGATTCCGACGGACAGATCGGCTTTATGCGTTCTTCTTACCGGGAAGCCTCGCTGTTTGATGCTGCTGCCGGATATATCCGAAATGTGGTCTCCGGCAAAGACCGGGAGGAAGAATTTGAAACTCTGCGATTGGTCTTCCAAAAGCAGTTTTCTGCCTGCCCCAAGTGCGGCAGAGTGTTGCTGCGGCCGGGAATTCCTTGCGTAAAATGCCAATCCCGGGAGAATCTGATTCAAAAACTGGGTCGGTATGTACTGCCATATAAGGGTGTCTTGATTTGGTGTCTGGTACTGTCGGCCGTCACCACCGGCGTGTCTTTAGCGCCTCCTTATATGACCAAACTGCTGGTGGACGATGTGCTGCCCATAGGAGATAAGGCGGGTCTTCTCCGGTGCGTATTGGTGCTGCTTCTGGCTTATTTGATTCAATTTGGTATCGGTGCAGTCCGGGCTTACTATCTGAAAATCACCGGCGATAAGATCGTAACAGATCTGCGGAACGAGGTATACAAAAAAGCCCAGAAACTGCCAATGCGGTTCTACGATAAAACCTCCACCGGCTCTATGATCAACCGGATCAGCAGCGACAGTTCGGTGATCCAGACCTTTATCCTGCGGGTTACCCAGGAGGTGCTGGTGCAACTGTTTTTGATGGTGGGCATTGTGATCATTATGTTCACCATGAACTGGCAATTGACGCTGCTGTCCTTGATTCCGATACCTTTCGTGGCCATCGGATCCAGAGTGTTTCGGAAGAAAATGGAGCCATTGTACCGGAGAATTTGGCGGGCCTGGACATCGGTAACCGGTATTCTGACGGATACCATTCCTGCTATCCGTGTGGTCAAGGCTTTTGCCAACGAAGAAAAAAGTGTGGAAAAATTCACCGATCATAACGGCGCCTGGCTGGAGATCAGTAAGAAAGCGTCCAAAATCACTACGCTATTTCCGCAAGTGGTGGGCCTTGCGGTTACCTGCGGTTCGCTGGTGATCTGGGGCGTGGGTGGCCGATTGGTCATTGACGACCCCGGTTTTATCTCTGCCGGTCTGCTGGTATCCTTTATTTCCTATAGTTCTATGTTTTACGGACCGGTGAACTTCTTTGCCAATTTTAATGATGTATATCAGAATTTCCTGAATTCTGCTGAGCGACTGATGGACATTATCGACGCAGAACCGGAGAGCGATTTCGGCAAGGGAAACCATCCGGACAGACTGCGGGGCAAAATCGAATTCAAAAATGTCAGTTTTACCTATGAGCGTTCCAAAAAGACGTTGTCCAATATTAGTTTTACCATTGAGCCGGGAGACATTGTAGGCGTGGTGGGTACCACCGGTGCAGGCAAGTCTACCCTGATCAATCTGCTGATGCGGTACTATGACCATTACGACGGAGAGATCTTTGTGGACGATATCAATATCCGGGATATTGACCTGACATTCTACAGATCTCAGATCGGCTATGTGCAGCAGGAGCCGATGATGTTCCATGACTCCATCTATCAGAACATTGCTTATGGCAGTTATGATGCCACACCGGAAGATGTGATCCACGCAGCAGATGTGGCCAACGCCCATGGATTTATCTCCCGTCTGCCCGATGGGTACGATACGGTTTTAGGGGAGCGAGGGACCGGCCTTTCCGGCGGTGAACGACAGAGACTGTCCATTGCCCGGGCGGTGCTGAGAAACCCCAGCATTCTGTTCTTTGATGAAGCAACGGCTTCGGTGGACTCGGAGACGGAAAGCCTGATTCAGGAGTCCATTGAGCAACTGATCTCCGGCAGAACCACCGTGATGGTGGCCCACCGACTTTCTACCCTGCGGAAAGCCAACAAGATCATTGTGGTAGACAAGGGTGAAATTCTGGAAATGGGCACGCCGGAGGAATTGCTGGCGAAGAAAGGCAAGTACTACAAACTGATCCAAATTCAAACCATGTCTGCCAAAGTGCAGAAGACGAAAGAGGAAGAGAGGTTTGCCTGATGGGACGGATGTATATCGAGGGGGATTCGGCCCGGTTTGTCCGCCGGAATTTCACCACGGTGGATATGACCTTAAGGAATGGAACGACGCTGCAGAATTTGGAGCCGCGGCGGCTGTTTCCGGTTAGTGAGGAACGCCGGTATATTGCCCTGCTGGACGAAAACGGTGTGGAGCAGGCTGTGATCCGGGATGTATCTGCGTTGCCGGAGGAGCAACAGAAAGTCATAGAAGATTGTCTTGCGGAATACTACTTAGTACCTAAGATTCAGAAGATCCTGCGTGTAGAGGAACGGTTTGACGGTTTGACACTGCATACCGTGACTGACAAAGGGCCTGTGGATATTGAGATCCGGGTCTTGCTCAGCGGATTCAAAATGGTGCAGGGCTGCCGGGCGCTGCTGCGGGACATCAATGACAACCGCTACGAAGTGCCGGATGTGACCAAACTGGACAAACACAGCCGGCAAATTTTGGCAAGATATCTGTAAATAGGAAAGGGCGTGCTGCGGCACGCCCTGTTTGTTATGTTGCGGGAAATAAAGTGTCAATGGAAGCGAAACGATAGCCGTCATTTTTCCACTGGGTCAGCAGTTCGTCTAAGATCTCTGCGTTGGTAGTGGAGGTGGAGTGAAGCAGTACCACCGCGCCGTTATGGATTCTTGGCAGCAGTTTTTGGAACGCCTCTTCCTTGGTGGGCTGGGCATCGTTTTTCCAGTCCACATAGGCAAGACTCCAAAATATGGTCTTGTAGCCTAAATCTTTGGCCATTTGCAGATTCTCCTGACTGTAGACTCCCTGGGGCGGCCGGTAGTATTTGGGCAATTCCTTGCCGGTAGTCTCTTTGAACAATGTTTCCAAATCCTGCAGTTCTTTGGCAAATGCCTCTTTGTCTGCAATGGCGCTCATATCCGGGTGATGCATGGTGTGATTGCCTACGATGTGACCTTCTTCCACCATGCGGCGCACCAAATCTCCGTTTTTCGATATGTAGTTGCCCACCAGGAAAAATGCGGCAGGGACTTCCTGCTTCTTTAAGACATCCAGAATTTTTGCCGTCGAGCCGTTTTCATAGCCGGCGTCAAAGGTGAGGTAAATGACTTTTTCGGTTTGGTCGCCTAAGTAGGCCGCGTCGTACTTCTGTAATTGCTTCACGCTGGCCGGCCCGCTGGGCGGCTGGCCTTCCGTTGAAAAGGACAATCCCCAAGCCCCGGTTTCCAGCGCAAGGCCTGAAAATTGCGTGAACGAAAGGATCACTGCCGCGAACACGGCGGTCAGCGCGATCCAAATATCTTTTTTCCCCATAGACTTTTCCCTCCTTGGGACAGTCTATGAGGAAATTGGCTTCATTATACGAATGGTTTTAGTTTCTTCTGCAACTGCCAAGCCAGCAGCAATTTTACGGTATCGGGCAGCAGGTAGGGGAGGACGCATTTGACCAGAATCCATCCCAGGGTGGCAGCGTTGCCGGTTCCGATATACATTATATAATACCATATACTTCCGAAACTGTAGCACACCAAAAGACCGGCAATCATAGCAGGCAGGATGTGTTTGGGGAAGAGATGGGTCAGCAGCCAGTACACAAGACCGGAAAACAGAAATCCGGTGAGATATCCGCCGGTAACGCCCATCAGCGCGCCGATGCCGCCCCGAAATCCGGAAAATACCGGCAGGCCAATCGCTCCCAGCAGCAGGTATACGAAAATGGCAATCGTGCCCCGTTTGCCACCCAGTACACCCAGACATAGGAACACACCGAAAGTCTGCAAGGTGATGGCCACATCGCCCAAGGGGAATGCCAGCCAGGCGCATACGGCCAGCAAGGCGGAGAACATTCCGCAAAGGGCCATATTTTTGACTTGCATTTCCATCCCTCCGTTTCTGTGGCTAAGCATATCAAACCCGGGGGAGAATGTCAAATCGTTTTCCTGTGTTTACATCGGAACGCAAAAGTGATACAATGGTGAAAATTTTTCATACCGGGGGAGAGAACTGTGGGTACACTGATCAATGCGGCGCTGATTATCATTGGCGGTATCATCGGCCTTCTGTGCAAGAAGGCAGTCAGCAAGGAAATGGAATATTCCATTCATAAAGCCACCGGCATCGCGGTGCTGGTGATCGGCATCTGCGGTATCCTGTCGGCAATGCTGTCGGTCAAGCCCGACGGTGGTATCTCCAGTTCCGGAGAACTGATTTTGGTGATCAGTCTGGCGCTGGGTACATTCCTGGGGGAACTGCTGAAATTGGAAGACCGGCTGAACAGAGGCTGCAAGTGGATTGAAAGCAAACTGAAAATGTCCAATTTTTCCGCAGGTTTCATTACCGCTTCCATGATCTACTGCATCGGCGCTATGGCGGTGGTGGGATCTATTAACGACGGCTTGCTGGGGGATAGCAGTACCCTGATCACCAAGGGTATTATCGACGGTATTACCTCTGTGGTGCTGGCGGCGTCTTTGGGTTATGGCGTTCTGTTTTCTGCTGTTCCCATTCTGGTCTACCAGGGCGGCCTGACATTACTGGCAGGCCTGCTGGAAAATGTGCTGGTAGGGGAATTGCTCAGCAATATCTGTATGGTTGGTTACGCTCTGGTGATGTGCATCGGCATCAACTTCCTGTATAATGGGGAAAAGAAGATCAAAACCGTAAATATGCTACCGTCTTTGCTGATTCCGGTGGCATACGAAATCCTGCAGAAAATCTTTGGCTAAAATACCAAAAATATAGGAAAAAATTTTGCAAAAATTCCTAAAAAAGTTGTTGACAAGCAGCGGAAATAGTGGTATCATAATCGAGCACGCATAGGGGATACTATGCGCTTGCACTGCGATGATGCAGGA
>JAFXBH010000025.1 GCA_017521875.1 Oscillospiraceae bacterium | reverse complement strand
GTGGTGGAAAAGGTATTAAAAGACTCTCTCTTTGTTCCCAACGACACCCTGCTTGACAGCAAGACCAATCTGGTTTCTATTATTACAGGCCCCAATATGGCCGGTAAATCTACTTATATGCGGCAGGTGGCTCTCATTGTGCTGATGGCGCAAATAGGCTCTTTTGTACCTGCCAAGTCTGCCCGGATCGGACTTGTGGACAGAATTTTTACCCGAATCGGCGCCAGCGACGATCTGTCCTCCGGACAGTCTACCTTTATGGTGGAAATGGCGGAAATGGCGTCTATTTTAAAGTATGCCACCTCCAAGAGTTTACTGATTTTGGACGAAATCGGCCGTGGCACTTCCACTTACGACGGTATGGCCATCGCCAGAGCGGTGCTGGAATATGCCGCCAATCCCAAGCAGTTGGGTGCAAAAACTCTGTTTGCCACCCACTACCACGAACTGAGTGTCATCGAAGAGGAACTCCCCGGCATTAAGAATTACAATATTGCTGTGAAAAAGCGGGGCGACAAGATGATTTTCCTGCGGAAAATCATTCCCGGCGCTACCGATGACAGTTTCGGTATTGAAGTTGCCAAACTGGCGGGACTTCCGGGTGGCGTCATTACCCGGGCAAGGCAGATCCTGCAGGAACTGGAAAGCGATGACACCCCCAGACCGGTGAAATCCCATTATGAAGAAGCGCCGGATATGCAAATGAGTATGCTGGATCTGCGGAGTCAGCAGATCTGCGGCGCTCTGGAGGGCATCAGCGTGGAGACTTTGACCCCCATCGAGGCTATGAACGAACTTTACAAACTGAAGAAAATGTTGGAGTAATATGAAACTTTCCATTTCCATGACCCGGAGGGAGACATTGCTTGGTTGGAGTTATCTGCTCTTTTCCATGTTTGTGCTGCCCTTTGTGATTTCATTTGGCACTTACGCACTGGGTCTGTCCATATCGGAAACCCTCTTGAATCTGATCTTTTTCGGAGTGAATTTTACTGCTGTGGCGTTGATCTTCCGGCGGTTTCTGTCCGCTTCTGTCAAGGTGATGACATCTGCCCCCTGGCGTACTTTACGGTTCGCTTTCTTCGGCATCGTACTGTATTTTGCCGGAATGCATTTGGTATCCCTGGGTATTCTGCGGATTTACCCGGATTTTTCCAATGTGAATGACGAAGCAGTTTCTCAGATGACTCAGGAATACACCATTGTTATGAACCTCTTCACCATTCTGCTTGTGCCGATCACGGAGGAAACACTATACAGAGGCCTTCTGTTTCAAGGATTGCAGCGAAAAAACCGTGTGCTTGCCTATGTTGTTTCCACTGCAGTCTTTGCCGGCATTCACATTTTGGCATACATTGGATTCTACGACTGGAAATTGTTAGCCCTGTGTTTTGTGCAGTACATCCCTGCAGGCATCACCCTGGCCTGGGCTTATGAAAAAGCCGACACCATTGTGGCGCCCATTTTAATGCATATTACCATTAACCAAATCGGCATTTCTGCCATGAGGTGATTTTATGTCTAAAATTATTCAACTCTCCCCCCATATTGCCAACCTGATTGCCGCCGGTGAGGTGGTGGAACGGCCTGCGTCTGTGGTAAAAGAACTGCTGGAAAATGCAGTGGACGCCGGTGCATCTCAGGTCACTTTGGAGATCCGGGACGGCGGTATGACCTTCCTGCGGGTGACCGATAACGGCTGCGGTATGTCTCCTGAGGATGCCAAAACCGCCTTTCTGCGTCACGCTACCTCTAAATTGAGAACAGCAGAAGATCTTTCTGCCATTGTGACGATGGGTTTCCGAGGAGAAGCATTGGCTGCAGTTGCCTCTGTCAGCCGCATTGACTTGCTGACAAAAACCCCCGGCGCAGTATTCGGCACAGCCCTGTCCTTGGAAGCGGGAAATATTACGGAAGAATCAGAAGCTGGCTGCCCCGACGGCACTACCATTATCGTCCGGGATCTGTTTTTCAACACCCCGGCAAGAATGAAATTTATGAAATCTGACACCGTGGAGGGTGGCAAAGTGGCATCTGCGGTACAGTTGCAGGCGCTGGCTCACCCGGAAGTGGCGTTCCGCTTTATTCGGGACGGCAAGGAAGTTCTCTCCACTCCCGGTACCGGCAGTCTGGAAGAAGCAGTCTACTGCGTTTACGGCAGAGATGGCGGAAAACTGATTCCCGTAGACAGCAAATGGGAGCAGTTTACCCTGCGGGGTTTTGTATCCAAGCCCTCGGATGCGCGACCCAGTCGGGCTTTGCAGACTTTCTTTGTTAACGGCCGACCCATCAAGTCCCGGCTGCTGATTGCGGCATTGGAAGAGGCTTACCGGAATCAGATCATGGTAGGCAAATTTCCTGCCTGTGTACTGCATTTGACCACTCCCGCT
>JAFXBH010000256.1 GCA_017521875.1 Oscillospiraceae bacterium | reverse complement strand
CACGATGAGGATCAATATACAACCGCCAGAGATGTAGCCCGCATTGTAAAAATGGCTATTGAAAATGAAACTTTTTGCGAAATATTTGGTGCAAAGTATTATTCTGTACCTGCAACAAATAAGGCAGAAGCACGGCATCTGGAATCACAGAATTATTTGATGAACAATGACCATGTCATTATCCATTATGATGAGCGTGTGACAGGCAGTAGAACGGCAGTTGCGTACGATCGTACACGCAGTATTGCATCGGTTGCCAGAGCAGGGGATATGCAATTGATTTGTATAGTAATGGGCTCCGATTCTGTCTACGAGAAGGATGGTTACACGGTTAAAGTTTTCGGCGGTTACGACGAAACAAAGAAAATGTTGGATAACGGCTTCACCGGATATCAGACTGCACAGATACTGTATGATAACCAAATTGTTTTACAAAAGACTGTACCGAACGGGACTTCTGATTTGACGGTTGGAATCCGTGAGGGGGCATTATCCGTTGTGCCGGTAAACACGACTCTGGAAAGCCTATCCTTCCGGTACGCCAATGAAATACCTCTGGAAGCACCGATCAAGAAAGGACAGAAAGTCTGCTCTCTTCAGGTTTGGTGTGGCGCAGTTTGTATTGCTGAAACAGATTTATATGCTATGAACCAGGTGTTTCATATCGGTGAAGTTTCCGATGACACCGGGATTCAATCTAATAGGGTTGGATTCGGGAAAATATTTCTTTGGAGCATTGGTGGTATTGTTGCAGTTATTTTGCTTGGATTTGTGGTCCTGACCGTAATTCGATCTACTAATATTTCCAAGGTAAAACGCCGCAGTATTCAGCATAGCAGAAACCGCAGAAGGAGCAGATAAATGGATAATTGGACGGAATTGGAACAATCCTGTCTACAGTGCAATAAATGTGGGCTGTGCGCCGGACGGAATAATGTTGTTTTTGGAGTAGGTAATAAAAACGCTGATATTATGCTGATTGGAGAAGGCCCCGGAGAGCAGGAGGATATACAGGGTGTGCCTTTTGTTGGCCCTGCCGGCAAATTGTTGGATGATATGCTTTCTATCATTGATCTGGACAGAAGCAAGGTATATATTGCCAATATCGTAAAATGCAGACCTCCCAGAAACCGGGATCCTTTTGATGAGGAACAGGACGCATGTTCTGAATATCTTAAGCGCCAAATTTCTCTGGTTAATCCGAAGATTATTGTTTGCTTGGGAAGAATTGCCGCTAAAAAGATTATTGATTCTGAGTTTCGCATTACCCGTGAGCACGGCACTTGGTATTATGAAAATAACATTTATATGACAGCCATTTATCATCCGTCTGCCCTATTGCGGGATATATCAAAACGCCCGGAAACATTTGAAGATTTGTTGGGCATTCGTGAACAATATCAAAAACTAAATGGTTGACATATAGATAGAAATGTGGTATTTTTACCACATATATTACAATGCGTTGATGGGAAGTTTCTGCTTCATGTTCTGTTACAGAGAGTATGTGGTTGGTGCAAACATACACAGAGTAAGCCGATTGTCGTCCCGGAGCAGGTTTCCTGAACAATCAGTAGGGGGGCACGGGTTTGCCCGTTACAGCAGAAAGAGTGTCTGCTTTTGCAGAAATTCAGGTGGTACCACGGAAATTTTTCGTCCTGAGCCTTGGCTCAGGACGTTTTTTTAAGGAGAATTTTATGAAAAGAGAACTGCCGAAGGTATATGAACCCCAGCAGGTAGAAAATGAAATCTACCAAATGTGGGAAGAAAACGGCCATTTTAAGCCTAACAAAAGCAGAGATGCCAAACCGTTCACCATTGTTATGCCGCCCCCCAATGTTACCGGTCAATTGCATATGGGTCACGCAATGGATGCAACCCTTCAGGACACATTGATTCGATTTAAGCGTATGCAGGGCTACAACGCCTTGTGGCTACCTGGTGTAGACCATGCAGGTATCGCCACGCAAATCAAGGTGGAGGAAGAACTTCGTAAAGAAGGTTTGACCCGCTATGATTTGGGCCGTGAGAAGTTCCTGGAGCGGGTATGGGACTGGAAAAATAAATATGGCAATCGAATTGTCGAACAGCAGAAAAAGTTAGGTGCGTCCTGTGACTGGGACAGAGCCCGTTTTACAATGGACGAGGGATGCTCCAGCGCAGTGCGTGAAGTCTTTGTCTCTTTGTATGAAAAGGGACTAATCTATAAGGGCAGCAGAATTATCAACTGGTGTCCCCATTGTGTCACTGCTCTTTCTGATGCAGAGGTAGAGTATGTGGACAAGCCCGGTCACTTGTGGCATATTCGCTATCCTCTTGCAGACGGCAGCGGTGATGTAGTAGTTGCTACTACCCGTCCGGAAACCATGTTGGGTGATAGTGGTGTATGTGTGAATCCTGCTGATGAGCGGTATACGCACATTGTTGGTAAGAAGGTTATGCTTCCCTTGGTTAACAAGGAGATTCCTATCGTTGCGGACGATTACGCTGAGATGGAATTTGGCACCGGCTGTGTGAAAATGACTCCGGCTCACGACCCTAACGACTTCGAAGTTGGTTTGCGTCACAACTTGGAGGTAATCCGAGTATTGGACGATAACGGCGTTGTAAACAGTTATGGCGGCTTTTATGAAGGCCTTGACCGATATGAAGCCCGTAAAAAGATCGTTGCTGATCTTGAATCCCAGGGCTTCCTGGTGAAAGTTGATGATCATGCCCATAATGTTGGTACTTGCTATCGTTGTCACAATGATGTGGAGCCAATTATTTCTGCCCAATGGTTTGTGAAAATGAAACCTCTGGCAGAAGAAGCACTCCGCGTGGTGAAGGAAGGGGAGACTAAGTTCGTTCCTGAGCGGTTTAGTAAGACCTATATTAACTGGATGGAGAATGTCCGTGACTGGT
>JAFXBH010000255.1 GCA_017521875.1 Oscillospiraceae bacterium | reverse complement strand
TCGACGAGAATATGACAGAGTTTTATGTCGTTGCTAAAGATTATTCGTGGACATATATTAAAACTCACGAATGCGATCATTGCGGGCCGTATTTTTTGAGAAATACCCAGTAGAACACACTACTTTTAGTCTTTCTTACCCATACTTACGCTACTTTTAGTTGCTCTTTCGCAAATAAGAAGCACCCCTATGGGGTGTTTTTTATTTCGTACGGTATTCACGAGAGGAGATTCGAAAGATTAAATGCGGCGCGGACGAGCGCCGCCGGCGACGGCTGGACGGAGTCGAACCTTTATTTTGCACAGCAAAAATGCAAACGAATCTCTTTGAGTCATACCGAATCGTCCCCCTCCCCCCTATTGCAATTGCCAGCCATATATGCTAATATATTGCTACAAACTACAAAGGAGGCATACAGTTGTGAGTTATTGTGTAAAATGCGGACAGGAATTGATAGAGGGCGCTGCATTCTGTGTGCGTTGCGGAGCGCCTGTGGAAACCGATACCCCCATCCCCGCCGTTCCTGCGGTTGTCAGCAATGAATTGGATCAGGAAGCCTGTGAATTCCTGGAGAACACCCACCGTTTGCTTCGTTGGGAACATAAAGCCTGGAGTATCGCTTCCAAGGTCTTTCTCATTGTGGGAATCGTATTCGCGGCATTATTTATGTTGTTATCTTTCATCGGATTGATTGCTGCCATTGCCGGTAGTCATTTTGGCGGTGGATTTGCCATGGGAATGTTCTTTATATATGCTGTCCTTTTTGGCGGAATGACCATTGGTTTTGGTATCGTGAACAAAAAGGCCGGCGAGAAACTCCCCCAGTACATCGATACCGTTCACACCGATTTTTCCCTTGCCTACAATCGCTGCGGCAATGTGGGTATGCTGGTGTTCACTGTTATTTTCGGTGTGGTGTCCCCTGTTTTCTTTATCATTAATTTCGTGAGAATGAAGGCCAACCGCGCTGTTATCGAGAGAATTATAAGCAACCAAAACGCCTAGGGATAATCATTTTCTCAACACATACATTTTGAGGCATCTTTCGCAAGGAAGATGCCTCGTTTATATGCTGATTTCTATCACAAACAGCGCATTTCCTTTATATCGGTCTCCGCCAGAGAGGGGTTCGCCAAAATTTTGGAATCTTTCTTGACTTACAACCCTTCTGGCAGGTATACTAAATATATCCCAAACAAAGGAGAATAGCGTATGGCAAAAAGCATTCAGGATGTCCTGACAATGATTCGGGACAACGGTATCAAAATGGTGGACTTTAAGATGGTGGACATTCACGGTCAGTACCGTCACGTCACCATCCCTGCCGAAAATTTTTCCGAAGACACGATGAAAAGCGGCATTGGCTTTGACGCCTCCAACTATGGCTACGCCGTGGTAGAAAAGAGCGATATGGTCTTCATCCCCGATCCCGATACCGCTGTGATCGATCCCTTCTGCTCCGTTCCCACCCTGTCCATGACCGGCAATGCCATGATCATCGACAGCCCCAGCAATCGTCCCCTGGCCCAATATCCCCGGAATATTATCAAGGCTGCCGTGGAATATATGAAAGACAGCGGCGTGGCTGATGAAATGAAGATCCTGCCGGAATTTGAATTCTACCTCTTTGACGATGTGACTTGGGGTGTGGACGGCAGTTATATCGGCGCGTCTGTAGATGCCAAGCAGTCCTACTGGAACTCCGCCACCGACGGTAAGGGTGTCATCGTACCGAAGCAGAAAAATTACCATATCGCCAAACCTTTTGACACCTCCTATGAGTGCCGCAGTGAAATGTGCCTGCTGATGAAGGAAGCCGGTATTGAGATCAACTATCACCATCCCGAGGTGGCTGCCAGCGGTCAGTATGAGATCGAACCCCAACTGGGTGAGGTAGTGCATATGGCCGACGCCACGATGATGATCAAGTATATCATTCACAATACCGCCCTGAAATACGGCAAGAGCGCCACCTTTATGCCCAAGCCCATCTACGGCGAGGCAGGCAGCGGTATGCACGTGCATATGCTGCTGTTTAAGGACGGCCAGCCCGTATTTTCCGATGACAACG
>JAFXBH010000254.1 GCA_017521875.1 Oscillospiraceae bacterium | reverse complement strand
GTACTTCCCGGCAGCGGTCTTTCTTCCTCTGCCGCCTTTGAGGTGCTGATAGGTACCATTATTAACCACTTGTTTTTTGACGGCAAGGTATCTCCAGCAGAAGTTGCCCAAATCGGTCAGTATGCGGAAAATGTGTTTTTCGGCAAACCTTGCGGCTTGATGGATCAGACGGCTTCTGCTGTGGGCAATTTGGTAACCATAGATTTCTGTGATAAAGATCATCCTGAGATTCGCTCAGTGGACTTTGATTTTGCGTCTTGTGGACACGCCCTGTGCATTATTGATACCCGAGGAAGCCACGCAGATCTGACAGATGAATATGCCGCCATTCCCAACGAAATGAAGGCGATTGCCGCGCAGTTCGGCAAGGATGCACTGATTCAGGTAAGTGAAGCAGATTTCTACGGGGCCATTCCGGCACTCCGGGAATCCTGCGGAGACCGCGCAGTACTCCGCGCTATGCATTTTTATCAGGAAAATGCTCGTGTACCGCAACAGGTGGCGGCTTTGGAGCAAGGTGATTTTCAAAGATTTTTGCAGTTGGTTGGAGAAAGCGGCCGTTCTTCTTATATGTATCTGCAAAATGTGGTCTCCTGCGGTAGCAAGGAACATCAGAATGTGGCGCTGGCGCTGGCAATGTGTGAGCATTTCCTGCAGGGCAAGGGCGCTTGCCGTGTGCATGGCGGTGGATTTGCCGGTACGGTCCAGGCATTTGTGCCTTTTGAAATGCTGGAGGATTTCTGCGCCGGAATGGATGGCGTATTGGGAGCAGGCGCTTGCCATGTTTTGACCATTCGTCCTTGCGGTGGCGTGGAAATCTCTGTATGAGGTGATAGAATGTACAAATATGAGACCCATCTGCACACATTCCCTGTGAGCAGATGCGGCAAAGCATCTGTAGAGGAGACGTTGGCATATTACAAAGCAAAGGGTTATGCCGGCGTGTTTATCACCAACCACTTTCTGGATGGCAATATCAATATTGAAGATTCCATACCCTATGCCAAGAAGGTGGAATTTTACTTTTCAGACTACGAGCGTGGCGTGGAGGTGGGAAAGACCCTTGGTATTCCGGTATTCTGCGGCGTGGAAATTTCCTACCACGGCACGGATTTTTTGATTTACGGACTGGACAAGGGGTGGTTTTTGTCCCACCCGGAGATTATGGATATGAAATACTCCGCCCGGCTTCGCCTGATGATGGATGCCGGCGCGCTGATCATTCAGGCCCACCCTTACCGGGAGGCCCATTATATCGACCACATCCGACTGTTACCCAGATGTGTCCACGGCGTAGAAGTAATCAACAGTTGCCAAAGCGATGCAGAAAACGCCATGGCCAGAACCTACGCCCGGTATTACGGTCTGCTGGAATTTGCCGGGTCGGATAACCACGCTGCCGGCAACCACAACCACCCCTACCTGGCTGGTGTCTGCTGCAAAGAGCCTGTTTCTTGTGTGGAAGATTTTGTTGCCAAAGTGAAGAATGGTGAGACAGAAATTTTCACTGAGGAACGATAAGAAAAGGAGAGAATCAAAATGCTGGAGTTTATGCGTTACTTTTTTGGAAAAGGTGAGGCCATTGAGTTTACCAATTTTTCATTGGCGCACTTTTTGCCGATCATTGTTGCTGTTGCCGTTATTTTTTTGATCCGTCGTTACCGCAATGATCTGCGGGGAATGAAAAACGAGCATGTGTTCCGTTACATCATCGCCTTTATGCTGATCGTCAGTGAGATGTCCTATTTCTGGCGACTGGTAGGCGTTCCTTCTCTGGAACCCAATCCGGTAGATCACCTTCCCATCACCGTATGCGGCTGGGTGGCGGTCTTTGCCAGTTATATGGTCATTGGCAAATCCCAGGGCTTGTTTGATATTTGCTATTTCTGGGCATTCTCCGGCTCGATTTTTGCGCTCATCACACCCACGGTCATATCCTACACAGGACCTACCCGATTCCGTTACTATCAGTTCTGGGCCCAGCATCTGGGAATCTATGTGGCGATTTTCTATATGATCTTCGTTCACAAGATGCGGCCCAATAAGAAGTCGTTTATCAAACCCTATGCAGGTCTTACAGTTTTAGCGGTGATTGCATATTTTGCCAACAGAATGTTGGGCCCGGGCGCAAACTACCTGTTTATGGCCGAGCCTGAAGAGACACCTTCCATACTGGATATTCTGCCTCCCAACTTTGCCCTGCGGGTTTGTGTGATGGCGGCAGTGGTTTCGGTGATGTTTGCAGTGGCTTATTTGCCCTGGTATCTGAAAGACAGAAAGAAAACCTGTGTAGGTTAAGGGAAACATACCTGCAGGCGATGGCCTTGCCGGAAATATAGACAATGCCCCCACCGACCAATCGGTGGGGGCTGTTCCGTTATGCCACGGAATCGCTTTTGCCCGTATTTTCCCGGGCTTTTTTCTTTTCTTCCCATTCTCTGTGGGTGATGTCCAGCACGTGCCGGAAGATGCCAGTGAACTGGGCGTGGGCGCTATTAAATTCCTCGGGGGAAATTTTGCCTTCATCCAGAAGGCGGCAGAGGTTTTTGGCCTTCTTTTCCATCTTGGAAAACTCCCGGTTGATGGGGCCAAGGGCTCTTGCGGCAGTGGGGTCGGAATAGTGACTCATAACAGTCCCTCCTACAATATAAAATTTTGTCAGGAAGGCGCAAAAAAAGCCTATCCTGCATTTGGACAGAACTTCCCTAGGAAATTCTAATCCTTGCAAAATAAGCTAAAAATTTATGGGAACTTGCGTGGGGCAATCATACTATAGTTTTGACCCGTTGTCAAGGGTTTTTATAAAAATTTTTAACAGAAATGTCAACGAGGAAAAAAGGTTGGCTTGGGACAAAAACTGTGATATGATGTAAAAAGAGAGTCTTGTCGGCAATGCTCTCACAGAATCGCCGAAAAACAACGGAGAAACAGATATGAATATAAATATAGAATTTTTTGACAAAGAGCCTATTGAGAATATTGTTACCTGTCTGAATTTTAAAATGGACAAGGTGATCTTCTTCGGCCAGAAGGACGGTATGACCTGCGAGGCGAAGGAAATCACCGAGACTGCCCTGCGGGATATCTGCGACATTAGCGACATTTCCTTTGTGGAATTGAGTATGAAGGATATTGACCGGGTATTGCAGGTCATCACCTCCACAGTGCAGCGGGAGGAGCAACAGGGGGGCAAGTGTTTCTTTGACCTGACCGGCGGCGCAGATATGGCGCTGGTGGCTATGGGTATGTATTCTGCGAGCCACAATATCCCTATGCACCGCTACGACATTGTTGAGGGGGAATTGAAGATCCTAAATACCAAAGCCATGCGGATCGACCAGTGTGTAGAATCCCGGCAGATTCCTCTGACCATTGATGACCTGATCCGCCTCCACGGCGGCAAAGTGGATTATACTATGCAAAAGGAATCCAAAGACAACCTGTCCGACCCGGATACCCGGCGGGATGTAGAAAAAATTTGGCAGATTGCCGGCCCGAATATGCGAAAATGGAATGGCTTTTCTGCGGCGCTGAAAACTGCCCGGCAGCCAGGTAATAAAACCGATACTGAGGAGATCAGCAGGGAGAAGATATGCAAATCTGTGGGTATTGGCCGTCCTTTGGAGGACGAAAATGTGTTTATGGACTACTTAAACGCCCTGCGCGCATCCGGTTGTATCGAAAATCTCCGCAAGGATTCCCAGTGGATCAGTTTCCGCTACGGAAGCAATACCGTTCGCGGCTGCTTGTTGGAAGCCGGTTGCATTTTGGAACTGCATACTTATTATGAACGGGTGGAAAGCGGCCTGTATGACGGATGTAAGATCGGTACCCACCTGAAATGGGGATTGAACAGTAGGGATGAAGGCTATCTGGTGGGCAATGAAATCGATGTCCTGCTGCTCAGAGGCTATGTGCTGACCTTTATTTCCTGCAAGGGCGGCGATGTGGATCAAATGGATCTGTATGAACTGGATACGGTAGCCTCCCGGTTTGGCGGCAAATACGCCCGAAGGGAACTGGTCACCGCCAATCCTTTGGAAACCCACCACGATCAGCGGGCAGAAGAAATGAATATTACGGTGATCTGCGTTTGAACCATGGGCAAAAAGTGAGGAAATGACACCGTAAGACTCTGGAAATGGCTTGCAATCAAGAAATGATTGTGGTATAATTTCCGTTAGCGTTTTGTGGCCGTGATGGCCAATGATATGAACTGAAAAAGGAGAGAATTCTCGTGTTTGTGTTTAGTCAATCGGTATATGTGCTGCTGAACATCTTTCTGATTTTGACCCTGGGTTACATCATTGGAAGAATCGAAATTAAGGGCGTTGGCCTTGGCTCTTCTGCCGTCTTTTTGGTTGCATTGGTGTTTGGCCATCTGAGTTCTGCCTACCCCAACAGCATGTTTGGCGCAGAGATGCCCAAGGTGGTGCAGAATCTGGGCCTGGTGCTGTTTGTGATCTCCGTTGGCCTGATCGCCGGCCCGAAGTTCTTCCGGAATCTGAAAGCAAACGCCAAATCCTATGTGCTGCTGGGCCTGGTGATTATCCTCTCCGGCGGCCTGACTTGTTTTGCAATTACCAAACTCACCGGCATGGATGCAGCCCTGACTGCAGGTATGCTCTCCGGCGCATTGACCAGTACTCCCGGTTTTGCCGCAGCCAAAGCAGCCGCCGGCGAAGTAAGAGAATCCTTGGTTGCCGTGGGCAATGGTGTTGCCTACCCCTTTGGCGTCATCGGTGTGGTTCTGTTTGTGCAGTTGATGCCCAAGATTCTGCGGGCAGATATGGATGCCGAGAGAAAGAAACTCGTGGGCAACGAAGCCGCTAAAGTGACGGAAAAGGAAAAAACCGGCAAGGCGCTGTTCTCTTTTGAACCCTTTGGCCTTCTGCCTGTGTGCCTGGGCATTTTGGGCGGTATCCTGCTGGGTACGATTACGATTCCTCTGCCCGGCGGCAGTTCCTTCTCTCTGGGTAATACCGGCGGCGCGCTGATTGTTGCCTTGATCCTGGGTCACTTTGGCCGCATTGGCAGACTGAATATGCAAGTTCCCACTACCACCAGCAAACTCCTGCGGGAATTGGGCCTGGTGCTGTTCCTGGCCGGTTCCGGTGTGGAAGGCGGTAAGCAATTTGTGGCGATCCTGAAGGAGCAAGGTCCCATTCTGTTTGTCTACGGTGCGCTGATGACCATGGTTCCTATGCTGATCGGCTACTTCTTTGCAGCAAAGGTACTGAAACTGTCTCTGCTGAACAATCTGGGTTCTATCACCGGTGGTATGACCAGCACCCCCGCGCTGGGTACGCTGATTTCCTCTGCCGGTACAGACGATGTGGCGGCAGCCTACGCAGCCACCTATCCTATGGCGCTGGCAGCAATCATTCTGGTATGCCAACTGGTAATCCTATTGGGATAAGTAGTATGCAAAATAATCCGCACCTGCATTTGCAGGTGCGGATTTGTCGTTTAGTTCAAAACGATTTGATTCAATAGTTGCAGTGTGTCGTCGAACCGGTCTTCTTCCTCGGGGCAACCGAACACGCCGATCAGCAGTTCGTGGTCATCCATACGGAAGGCAGAAAGCAAACAACTGCCGGCGGAAGGTGTCTGCCCGGTCTTCAATCCTACAGCATAGGGGCAGTAGTAGGGAGAGGTGGTGTCTACCAGGGCGTTGGTGTTCTTCCATTCAATCTCCTCGCCGTGAAGGGTGACCGTTTCTCTGGCGGTGGCGGCATACCGCATAATGGTTTCCTCACCCATAGAGAGTTTACCTAAAATAGCCAAATCTTCAAAAGTGGTGTAGTGATTGTTGTCGTGGATGCCGTCGGGATTTACATAGTGGGTGTTTACCATTCCCACATCTTTGGCCTGCTTGTTCATCTCTGCCATAAAGGCGGCTACCGCGCTGGCAGCACTGAGTCCGGGATCGTTTTTGATGATCCGTCCGGCTTCACAGGCCAAAATATAAGAGGCATCATTGCCGCTGGGCAGGAGCATAGCCTCTACCAACTGCTCTGCGGTAAGGGTGTCGCCTTTCTTGATCTTAGCCACCGAAGAGCCCCAGGCTACCATATCCAATTCACTGCCGGCGGTGATCCGGGTGTCCGGCTGGACATACTGCATTGCCACATAGGCCGTGAACAGTTTAGTGATGCTGGCAGGGTAAACCCGGTCGGTTTTCTGTCCGGAGAGAATCAGGAAGGTATTTGCCTTGCAGTCATACACAAAATACTGCTGGCCCAGCAACTGGCGATCTGCGGGATAGGTGTTCCAGGTGGGAACGAATTCTGTGACAGATTCTGTAGGCGTTTCCGTGGTTTCCTGGGAGGGTTCTTTTTGATGTTCCCCGCTGTCCGGGGGAAGCGCGGGTTTGTTGGTGAAGGTAAAACATACGATGATTGCCACGATCACCAGCACGGCCATTACAGCCAATTCCAAATACAGTATCTTTTTCATGGTTGTCCTCTTTTTTGTGTGGATTGTTCTTATTATACATCTTTGGCGTAAAAAAAGATAGTGGAAGTATAAAATTTTGGGAATTGGTAAAAATAGGGTAATTCCGATTGACTTTTCACCGGAGAGTTGCTATATTAAAAAAGTACTATGAGGGAGTAATTCCGGGTGGGTTATCCTGCCCGTAGCATTTCGTCAAGCCGGCGTTCAGCCCGGAATGCTTTGCAAAGAATGAGACTCATGCACAGCATTTTTGGGTCTGTGCATGGGTTTTTTGTTTGTACCCCTGTATTGCCTGTGTAAAATATTCTAAAGGAGTATTCAAATGAAGCATTATCTGGAAACGATTGCATCTGTGTTTCGGGAAGTGGACTCTTCTGCAGAGGGCTTGACTTCTGCCCAGGCAGAGGAACGCCTGCTGAAAAACGGCAAGAACAAATTGGCCGAGGCCAAGAAGGAATCTATGCTGAAGCGGTTCTTCAACCAAATGAAGGACCCTATGATCATTATTCTTTTGGTAGCGGCAGTCATTTCTGCAGTGACAGAGATCATCGAAGCCGGTAGATTTGTCACCCCCACTGACTCCATTATTATTTTGGCGGTGGTGCTGATCAACGCGGTGCTGGGCGTGGCCCAGGAGAGTAAGGCGGAAAAGGCCGTGGAAGCGCTTCAGAAAATGTCCGCAGCCACTACCAGAACTTTGCGGGACGGTAAGATTGTCACCATCAAGAGTGAAGATCTGGTAGTGGGCGATGTGATTTTGCTGGATGCCGGCGACGCCATTCCTGCAGACTGCCGTATTATCGAATGCGCCAGTATGAAGATCGAAGAGGCCGCCCTCACCGGCGAGTCTGTCCCCGTCAACAAATTGGTGGATATGCTCACACTGTCCAAGAGTGACGAAGTGCCTCTGGGTGACCGGAAGAATATGGCTTATATGGGTTCCACCCTGGTGTATGGTCGCGGCAAGGCCGTGGTTGTTGCTACCGGTATGGATACCGAGATGGGCAAGATTGCCGACGCAATCTCTCAGGCAGAAGAGGGTAAGACACCTCTGGAACTGAAACTGGAGCAGTTGTCCCACGTCCTGACCAAGTTGGTCATCGGCGTTTGCCTGGTGATTTTTGGCTACAATATCATTACCAAATACTTCTTCGGCGGCGAGGGCGTCCAGTTCTTTGATGTAGCCCTTCACTCCTTCATTACCGCGATTGCTCTGGCTGTGGCTGCCATTCCGGAAGGCCTTGTGGCGGTTATGACCATTGTGCTTTCCATTGGCGTGACCAATATGTCCAAGAAGAACGCCATTATCCGCAAAATGACCGCCGTAGAAACCTTGGGTTGTACGCAAATCATCTGCTCCGATAAGACCGGCACCCTGACCCAGAATGTGATGACCGTTGTGGATCACTATGCCCAGGATGAAAAATTGCTGGCTACCGCTATGGCGTTGTGCACCAACGCGGAAGTGGACGAAAACGGCAAGGGCACCGGTGAGCCTGACGAAGTGGCGCTGATCAACTATGCAGCCACCTTGGGCTTGACCAAAACCGATTTGGTTGCCGCAGCGCCTCGGGCAGGAGAGATTCCTTTTGACTCCGGCCGTAAGATGATGTCCACCGTTCATCAGGCAAACGGCAAGTTCGTCCAGTATACCAAGGGCGCTCCCGACGAGATCCTCAAGAAGTGTACCCACGCACTGGTGGACGGCAAGGTGGTAGCCCTGAGTCAGGAAATCCTGGCAAAGGCATTGGAAGAAAATACCCGTATGGGCAATAAGGCGTTGCGCGTCTTTGCCGTTGCCTATAAGGAATACGATGCTGCTCCCGTGGCCTATGAGTCTGCTGCCATGGAGACAGATATGATCTTCATCGGTCTCACCGGTATGATCGACCCGGTGCGTCCCGAGGTAAAAGATGCTATTGTGGAGTGCCGGAACGCAGGCATTAAGCCTATTATGATTACCGGTGACCATATCAATACGGCAAAGGCCATCGCCCGCGAGTTGGGTATTCTCTCGGATGACTCCCAGGCAATGATGGGCAGCGATATTGACAAGTACACCGATGATGAGTTTGAGGCGTTGGTGGAACACATTTCTGTCTATGCCCGTGTGCAGCCGGAGCATAAGACCCGGATCGTCAATACCTGGCGTAAGAAGGGGTATGTTACCGCTATGACCGGTGACGGCGTCAACGACGCGCCTTCTATCAAATCCGCTGACATTGGCGTGGGTATGGGCATTACCGGTACCGATGTCACCAAGAATGTGGCGGATATGGTGCTGGCAGACGACAACTTTGCCACCATCGTGACCGCAGTGGGCGAGGGCCGCCGTATTTACGATAATATTCGTAAGGCCATCCAGTTCCTGCTGGGCTCCAACCTGTCTGAAGTGCTGTCCATCTTCTTTGCAACCATTATGGGCTTCACCATTTTGGAAGCCCCCCACCTGTTGTTCATCAATCTGGTGACTGACTGCTTCCCCGCATTGGCCCTGGGTTTGGAAAGACCGGAAGCCAATATTATGCGCCGCAATCCCAGAAGCAAGAACGACGGTGTGTTTGCCGGTGGCTTGGGAGTGGATTGCGCATACCAGGGATTTGTGGTGACTGTGCTGACAGTGGCGGCATTCTATATCGGTGAGTTCCTGAATCTGCACCCCGGTGAATCCTTCCGCTGGTTCAACATTCCCGACAGTTCCCACGGTATGACGATGGCATTCTTCACCATGGCTATGTGTGAAATTTTCCACTCCTTCAATATGCGTTCTCAGCGGATGTCCTCCGTGGGTATGGTTTTCAAGGGATCCCACAATGTGGCTCTGTACGGTGCTATGATCGGCTCCTTCCTGCTGACTACCGCAGTGGTGGAAATCGATGTACTATCCAACCTCTTTGGCTTTGCACACCTGGGTCTGCAGGAGTACCTGATCTCCCTGGGTTTGGCATTCCTGATCATTCCTATCGTGGAAACGGTGAAGTTCATTCAAAGAAAAACCGCAAAATATTAATCTTTCAAAGGGCGTGTTGCAAAACACGCCCTTTTGACATATAATAAAGTCAACGCCAATCACGTCATTGCGAGGAGCGCAAGCGACGTGGCAATCTCCAAAACGAACGTTATGAAAGGTGGAAATACTATGACACCGGAACAATTGATCGACTTGGCGAAGGAAGCCATGACCCACGCCTATGTGCCCTATTCCGGCTATAAGGTAGGTGCAGCGCTGCTGTGTGCCGACGGTACAGTGTACCAGGGCTGTAATATCGAAAACGCTGCCTACGGCCCTACCAACTGTGCGGAGCGTACCGCTATTTTCAAGGCAGTCTACGACGGCCACCGGGATTTTGCCGCCATTGCCGTCTGCGGAGGCAAAGACGGCGTGATCACAGGCGCGTTTCCCCCTTGCGGTGTTTGCCGGCAGGTGATGCGGGAATTCTGCCGGGATGACTTTTGGGTCTACATTGTGGGTCCGGAAGATACCTACGAGACCCTGACGCTGGCGCAACTCCTGCCCCACAGTTTCCAGGCAGAAAAACATATGGCATAAATTTGGTAAATATTGACAAAAAACGCAAAACCGGTTGATTTTTACCTAGAGATGTGCGACAATACGAATAGCAAATAAGCCACAAAAATTTTTATGGAGGAATAATCATGAAAAAGTTATTTGCTTTGTTGCTGGCTGTTCTGATGGTCGTAGGTATGTTTGCTGCCTGCGGTAAGAAGCCCGCCGGTAACGACGAGACCAAGCCCCAGGAAGATACCAAGATCACCGATCCCGATAAGATCGCCGACGAAATGACCAGCACCGATGGTAAGTACGAAGTTGCTTTCATCACTGACGTTGGTCAGTTGAAGGACAAGTCCTTCAACCAGGGCTCTTTTGACGGCGTTAAGTTGTACGCTGCCAACAACGGCAAGTCCTACAAGTACTATATGCCCGCCAATGGCGACCAGGCAACTGACGACGACCGTATCAACGCTGTGAAGGCTGCTTGCGATAACGGCGCCAAGGTTGTTGTTGCTGCCGGCTTTATGCAGGAAGGCGCTCTCCGCGCTGCTGCTAAGCAGTACCCCGATGTAAGTTTCATCTTTATCGACGGCTATCCCGTTGTGGAAGATCCCGCTGTTGAAGGCAGCCCTGTTCTGAAGAACATCGCTGGCATCTCCTTCCAGGAAGAGCAGTCCGGCTACCTGGCTGGCTACGCTACCGTTATGGAAGGTTACACCAAGTTGGGCTTCACCGGTGGTGGCGGCGGCACTAACCCCGCTTGCCAGCGCTTCGGTTACGGCTTTGTACAGGGCGCTGAGGCTGCCGCTGCTGCAAAGGGCGTTAAGGTAGAAGTGAACTACTCCTGGCTCCACGGCTCTACCTTCTCCGCTTCCAGCGAACTGCAGACCATGGCTACCGGTTGGTATCAGAACGGCACTGAAGTTATCTTCTGCTGCGGCGGTTCTATGTTCAACTCTGTTGTTGCTGCTGCCGGCGCTGAAGACGGCAAGGTCGTTGGCGTTGACGTTGACCAGTCCAGCCAATCTCCCACAGTTATCACTTCCGCTATGAAGGGCCTGTCCGACTCCGTACAGTGGGCACTGGGCAAGTTCTACGAAGGTAAGTTCGCTGATCTGGGCGGCACCAGCACTGCTCTGGGCGCAAAGGACAACGCTGTTGGCCTGCCTGTTGCTACCTGGTCCCTGAAGAACTGGGCAGTTGCTGACTACGAGGCTCTGCTGGCTAAGATCGTTGACGGTTCCGTTGAGATCAAGGCTGACCTGGTTGAGTTCCCTGCAAGCACTGCAAATGTGACTGTGAACGAAGTGAAGTAAGCATTTTGCAAATTGATAAAAAGAGGAAGACTTCGGTCTTCCTCTTTTTTTGTGCAAAAATGGAAAAAAACAGTTGACCAAAAGGGCTTTATCGGTTATACTATCCTAGTATGACCATGTATGGTCAGTCATTATGTTTCGCTGCAACCCTTTGGGGTTGTCGAGCTTATGTGATTTCAAGGAGGTGTACAAAAATGAAGCGTACCTACCAACCCAGCCGTCGCCATCGTTCCAAGGTGCATGGTTTCCGGCAGAGAATGGCTACTTCCAACGGCCGCAAGGTTCTTGCCCGTCGCCGTGCCAAGGGCCGTAAGGTCTTATCTGCTTAAGCGAAAAATGGTAGCTTAATGATAGCAAGCCACCGCTGAAAAGCAAAATGGGAGTCCGTGCGGGGTGAATGGCTATTCGCCCCGCTCCCTTTTTATTTGGGCGCACTTTCGGAATCGTTTCGCTGCGCTTCAGCATATCTTTTGGCTTATCCCTTGGTTTTAAACACCTTGTAATACACAAAGTATGACTTCGGTGTTCAACCTTGATCTAAGCCAAAATCTATTACTGAATCATCAGCGTTCCCATTCCACAAGTACGCCTTTCATGGACAATCTGGGGAGAAATTGTATGAAATTTTCCTGCGCGCTAAAACTGAATCATATTTTCAGGCGTTTGTATGCCACGTCCGGTCAGGCCAACAGTTATTTGGTGCTGTATGCCAGACCCAACCGGACGGCCACCAATCGGGTGGGAATCACCGCCAGCAAAAAACTGGGACATGCTGTGGTTCGCAATCGGGTACGCCGCCGTCTGCGGGAGATTTACCGACTGAATGAAGACCGGTTCAATCCCGGCTGGGATATTGTTGTGGTTGCCAGAAGTCGCTGCGTCAATGCCGATTTTCAAAAACTCACGAAAGCCTACTTGTCCCTGGCGGAGAAAGCAGGGGTATTGAAGCCCCAATGAAACGGTTATTATTGAAAATGATTGGATTCTACCAGCGCAATATCTCTCCCTATCGTGCTGCTTGCTGTCGTTTTACCCCTACCTGTTCTGCTTATGCAATGGAAGCCATTCACAAATACGGGGCGCTGAAAGGCGGCTTTATGGCCATGAAGCGCATTTTGCGCTGCAACCCCTTTTACAAAGGCGATCCTTATGACCCCGTTCCCTAAGGAGGAGTATCCATGATTCTAGCATTTCGGTTGGCCGATATTATCCAGGTTCCTTTTGGCTACTTGCTGTCCTGGTTGTATCAACTGACCAACAACTATGGTTGGGCATTGATCATCTTTGCCATCGTTCTGAAGTTCATCTTGCTGCCGGCCACTGCCAAGGGTAAGAAGAGCACCATGAAGATGTCCCGGCTGACCCCCAAACTGCAGGCTTTGCAGAAGAAGTACGCCGGTGACCAACAGAAACTCAACGAAGCCACCCAGGCGCTCTATAGAGAAGAGGGCGTATCTATGGGCGGTGGCTGCCTGTGGAGTTTGGTTCCCTTGCTGATTCTGCTGCCTCTGTATGCAGTTGTGCGTCAGCCTATCACCTATATGTTCCACGAGAGTGCAGAGACAGCAGCCGAGATCGTCAATGTGATCAAGACTGCAATGCCCGAAGCATTCGGCAAAAATGAGTACTACGATCAGATGATCGCTGTGCCCCTGATTCCCCAGTTTGCAGAGCAACTGAAGGGCGTGGTTTCCAATCCTGCCACTTTGGAAGGTTTGAATTTCGGTTTTCTGGGCATGGATTTGGGCGCTATTCCCACTTTCAATGTGTTTAAGTGGGAAGTTTGGAGTTGGGCAAATATTGGCCTGTTCCTGCTGCCTGTGCTATCTGCCGGTGGTCAGGTGGTCAGTATGCTCATTTCCCGGAGAATGAATAACTCTCTGGTGACCGATGAAAAGGGTCTCCAGGATAACGAAACTGCCAAGAACTCTCAGTCCAATCAGACCGGCAAGACCATGATGTATATGATGCCGCTGATGTCCCTGTGGATCGGTTTTACCGTTCCCGGCGCATTGAGCCTGTACTGGCTGATTCAGGGCCTTGTATCCACTGCTATGGATGTGTACCTGACTAAGAAGTACCGCACCATCTATGATGCAGAAGATGCAGCCCGATTGGCAAAGGCAATGGAAGAGGAAGCCATTGAGGCAGAGAAGGAGCGTCTGCGTGCGGAACGCCGCGCTGCCAACCCCGATGGCATCACCACCAATACCAGTAAAAAGAAATTACAGCAGCAACAACAGCGGGAGCAGGAGGCTGCCAAGGCTGCTGCTGCCAGAGAGTATGCCGCTAAGAAGGGTATCGTAGTAGAGGAAGAGGAAAAACCCAGCGTGATGTCCGGAATTCCCAGCCGTCCTTACTGCAAGGGTCGTAATTACGATCCCAACCGGTACGCTTCCGAAAACACGGAGGAATAATTAATGGAAAAAACCATCATTACAACGGGCAAGACCATCGATGAAGCCATCGAGAATGCCCTTTCTCAGTTGGGACTGGACAGAGACAATGTTTCCGTTCAGGTGCTGGCTCAGGCCAAAAGTGGCTTTTTGGGCATTGGCGCTACCCCTGCTAAGGTGGAAGTGACCTATGAAGCACCCGATCCCGCCCCCAAGGTAGCATTGTCTTCGGCTTCCCGATCCAAGCCTAAGGCAAAACCCGTCCCCAAGGCAGAAGAGCCTAAAGTCGAAGCACCCAAGGCAGAAGCACCTAAGGCCGCCCCCGAAGCAGAGCCTGTAAAGACAGAAACCCCCAAGGAGCGGAAACCCAAGGCACCCAAGGCAGAGACCCCTGTTGCACCGAAGGAATATGCTCCTGCAGCACCTGGTTCTGTGGAGGAGAAGATCGAAGTGTTCCTGAAGGGTCTGCTGGAGCATATGGGTTCCGCCGCTATCCCCCACGCATGGGCAGCAGATCAAAACACTTATATGGTAGACCTGACCGGCGAAGATTTGGGTTACCTGATCGGCCGTCGTGGCGATACTCTGGATGCTCTGCAGCACCTGGCCAACTATACCATCAACCGCGGTATTGACGGCCACATTCGCATCAATGTGGATGCTGAGTGCTACCGGCAGAAGCGGGAAGATTCCCTGCGCCGTTACGCACAGAAAAAGGCCCAGCAGGTGCTGAAGGCACACCGCCGCACCACCCTGGAGCCTATGAATGCCTATGAGCGTCATGTGATCCACGCCACCTTGCAGGACACCGACCGCATTACCACCTATTCCGTTGGCACCGAGCCTAACCGCCGTGTAGTCATCGAATACGTTCGCTAATATAAAAAACCGGAAGCATTACGCTTCCGGTTTTTTCTCTGCATTTAAGGGGTCTACCACGATGTCACGGTAGGGATTGACAATTACCGTCCGATGGGAATGATAGATCACCATACCCGGCTTTCTGTCCGGGATTTTCCTCACCAGTTTCACCGGCACCACATCCACAGGGATGTTTTGACCACCGGTGGTTTCCGCATAGTAAGCAGCCAACTGAGCGGCTTGGGTAATGGTGTCGTCGGGAGGGGTCACACCGCCGCAGGCGATGATCACATGGCTGCCGTGGACTTTGCTGGCGTGGAGCCAGATATCATCCTTGCGAGCAGACTTAAATGTCAGTTCATCGTTCTGCCGGTTGTTCCGTCCCACATAAATGGGATACCCATCGGTGGATTCAAACCGCATAGGCGCCAATTTGGCTGCTTTCATTTTCCGCTTGCCGGAATCCTGCTTTAGATATCCTCCGGATTGTAATTCCTGCCGAATTTCCTCCAGTTCTGCATCGGTCTCCGCCCGGTTCAGTTCCTCCAACACACTTTGCAGATATTGCAGTTCCTGCTGACCCAGTTCAATTTGCCGGGTCAGTTCTTTTTCTGCCGTTTTCATACGGGCATAGTCCTTGTAGAACTTGGCGGCATTCTGCTGGGGGGAGAGAATGGGGGAGAGAGACACTTCGATTTCCGCCATATTCTCGTCGTAAAAATCCTGTACCTTTACCTTGGTTTGTCCTTTTTGGATTTGATGCAAATTGGCGGTGAGAATGTCACCTAACTGCCGTAGCCGTTCCCGATCCAAACTTTCCAATCGCTCTTTTTCCTGAACGGCCAGTTTTCGGGTCAAGCGGGTGACCAGATTTTGTACTGTCTTTCGCACAGCCTGACTTTTCTGCCGCATGGCATCTTTTCGATCCCGGACAGTGTAAAACATATCCAGGAGTTCCCCAAAGGAATCTGCTCTGCTGCATCCGCCGTACTGATAAATGGGGCAGAAAGCAAACTGCTTCGGTGTGCCGTCAGGGGTAGTATATAGATAGGGAGCGGGATTTTGCAAATTTTCCCGGAAGAAGAGGCTTAATTTTTCTGCCACAGACCCGGTGTCCATACCGTCTATCCGAGCGTCGATGTTTCCTGCGGCAAACAATGCCGCCTCCCGGCACACCAAAGGGGACAGGCCGCCAAAGGTATCCATCAACCGATCCGCCAGAAGATCCGCGCCCACAGAGGTCAGGGTATGGGTGAAATCACTGCACTCTGCTGGATTTTCCTTTGTGATGGGGGAGGGGTCTTGATAATACATACCCGGTAATGCCGGTCGCTTGGAAGTTTCGTCCAGACCAACTCGCCGCAGACAGTCAATGATTCGCCCGTCCGGACCCAGCAGGTACAGATTGCAGGTGCGTCCCATCAGTTCTGCCACCAGTTTTTTCTGTACGGGGTCACCCATTTCGTCGATGCAATCAAAAGTAAATGTGGCGCACCGTTCCATAGGAATCTGGGAGATGCCGGCCAGCCTTGCGCCGCTGAGGTGCTTTCGAAGCAGCATACAGAACATGGGCGGCTCGGCGGGGTTTTCCGGACTGGCGGCGGTCAAATGCAGGCGGGGGGCAGTGGGGTTGATGCCAAACAGCAATTTCTGCCGGGAATCAGCGCACTTAAAATGCAGGATCACAGTGTCCCGTCCCGGTTGGTGGATCTTTTCCACCCGTCCGCCGGTCAGTTTCTCCCCCGCTTCAGAGAGTACGGCGCATAAGAAAAACGCATCAAAGGCCATTTAGTTGTCCTCTTTCATCATAATGTTGAACAGTTCCTGCAACCGCTCTGTCCGCCCCAAAAGATACAACGCACCAAAGAGAGCCTCTAAACCGGTGGCCTTAGCGTATTCTGCCTTGCTGGCAGACTTGGGAGCATCGTGAGTGTGGGCGTTCTTGCCCCGGCGGAAGTATCCCAATTCCTCCTCCGTCAGCAGGGTCTTAATTTTGTCGGCAAAGCCGGCCTGTGTAGGGGCTTTCACCAAAGCGATAGACTTTTTGTGCAAATTCTGCACAGTGTGATTGCCGGATTGACACAGGTATGCCCGGCACATCAATTCATATACACCGTCGCCCAAATGGGCAAGTCCCAGGTTGGACATTGCGTTGACCTGCTGGACGGTGAAATTCATCTGAAAATAATTTTCCAAAATATACCTCTTCCTAAAAAGTAGTTTTTCTAACATATAAACCTATTATACTATATCCACAGCGCTTTCGCAACCGATTTGACATTCCTGCAATTGATTGTTATACTGATCTTACAAGAACAGTTCGGGAAGATTCGATCAGAGAGGTGATGGCTATGAAAAAAAGAATTCTTAGTATCCTGTTGATATTGACGTTTCTGCTCTCTTTGTCTGCCTGTATGCAGATTTCCCCACCGTCCAATGAGAGTACCGATCCTACCGGCGGAGATGTTAACTTTGTTCCGGAAGAATCCAAGGAAGATGGGATGATAGATCCAACAGAGGAACTACCCTCTGAACAACCCGAAGACAATGGGAAAGAACCTACTGTTCCGCAGGGAAATGAGGATGATGACAGCGCCGTTCCCCAAAATCCTACAGATGGTGGAAATACACCGCCGGCAAGCGGGGAATCCCAGCCGCAAAACCCAACGCCCCAGCCCGGTACACCCACGCAGCCCACTCCCACACAGCCTTCCGGCGGCAACCAGTCTTCCGGAGATAATCCGCCTGCCGAAGAGAAACCCAAGCCCGCGCCGGAGGTGGAGCCGCCTGCTACCTATAACCATACGCCTCTTGCAAAAAGTTCGTATTATCACTACGCAAACCTGTCCGCAAAAGAAAAACAATTGTACGATCAGTTGGTAACCGCTATTGAGAATGTGGAAAATACGGTAGCGGTCAGCGGGATTTCAATGAAGCAATCGGAGGCATTGCGTTTGGCCAACCTGGTGCGGGCAGATCATCCCCAGTATTTTTGGCTGTCCGGATCTACAACAGTTTTCTATGACAGCGCAACCGGGAATGTTTCCAAGATCCTTCTCAGTTACAGCGATGGCACAAAACGGGATACCTTTGATAAGAAGGGCAACCCCGTTACTGTGGCGGACAGGGCAATGATCCATCAGAAACGCACCCAACTGAATAGCAAAATCTCCCAAATTCTTGCCTCCTTGCCGGCCAATCTGCCCCAGGTAGACAGAGAACTGCTGATCCACGATTATATCGTGAAAAATGTCCAGTATGACAAGGCCACCGCCGCTAATGGCGTTAGCAGCAGCCAGTGCCACGCCTATGATATCTTTGGCGCGGCCATAGAGGGGAAAGCGGTCTGCGAAGGGTATGCCAAACTTTTCCAGTATCTGTGCTACTGCACCGGTATCAACGCCACCCAAATTTCCGGCGTTGCAAATGGCGGCGCCCATATGTGGAACGCCGTGAAACTGGACGGAGAATGGTATCAAATGGATGTAACTTGGAACGATACCGACGGAGAATGGTTATATTACAAGTATTATAACCTGACCGATGGGGAAATGGGCAAAAACCATACCCCCGATTCCGACTTTTCCTATCCTGCCTGCCGTGGCGCAAAGTACCGCTATGCAGACTACTACGCCCTGAAACTTACCGGCAAGACCCAAGTTGCAGACAATTATAAATCTGTGGTGGACAAACTGCTGAAATCCGACGGCTACATCATTATCTACACCAACGGTGTGCAGATGGATTTCAATGCGGTACTTTACAACAGTGAATCTGCAATCCAGCAGTACGCGGCAACCAAAGGGTATAAACTGAACTTCTCCCGTTCCTATACTACGATAGACACCTTTATCTATGTGAACTACACCCGGCAAAGCCTATAAAAATACGCCCCGATGGTTTCCATCGGGGCGTTGTTATTTTGCTTACTTTGCGGTAGAGGTGGAACGCAGGGTAACATCGTGATAGCCGCCCTCCACAATGGAGACGGAGGAGACCAAAGTCAGTTTTGCATTCTCCTGCAGAGCGGGGATAGTCAGTTCACCGCAGTTGCACATGGTGGATTTCACCTTGTACAGGCTGGCTTCCACATTGTCGTGAAGGCTGCCGGCGTAGGTGACATAGGAGTCGACACCCTCTTCAAAGGTGAGTTTGGTGTTGCCGCCTAGGTCGTACCGCTGCCAGTTCCGGGCGCGGTTAGAACCTTCACCCCAGTACTCCTTCATATAAATGCCGTTGACCAGCACCTTGGGTGTGGGGGACTCGTCAAACCGGGCAAAGTACCGACCCAG
>JAFXBH010000253.1 GCA_017521875.1 Oscillospiraceae bacterium | reverse complement strand
TTTCCTCAAATAAGCAGTAACGGCGACCCGGCGCTGTAAAAAGTGCCAGATCGCCGGTGATTTTGTTTTCTCACTTTAATTTTACTCGATAAAAGTAATACGTTCAACACGGTAAATATGAACATTTACTTATTCAGTAATCTCAAATTCGGTATAGTAGGTTTCCGTGTCATAGTCGCCGCCATCACGAAAATCCATAAATCCTTTTACAACTCGATAGGTTCCTGCAGGAAGCTCGCCATAAAGCCTTTCCCATTTCAGTTCAAACTCAATACTATCGTCCAGCGGAATGTCGTAGGCTTCCATTGTCCATGCAACTTCATCGACAAGGTAAGGAACTGCGTTCCAATTCCCATCAGAATTGACGAGAAGTGAATAATCGCTGCCGCACTGAATGTCACCGGTGATCGTTCCACCGGACTGACTACATACAAGAGTCATGCCAGTAGGGGCAACATCTTTAACAGAAAGAATAATTCCCCAATCTGCCTTCTCAGGTTCAATAGGCTGTGGGAAAGAAGTCAGGTTGATAACCTCTCCGTTTTCATCTACCTGCCAAATGGAGAACACGGCTTGCAGTTGGGGTGGATTGGTTTCCAAGACACCGCTAAACACCACACGAATATGGTCGCCAACTTCCATTTCAGGTACATCATTTGCAGATATAACCTTAGTTGTAAGGGAAAGTTCGGTTCCCTCCGTTATTGCTCCAGTTGTAATATCCAGACATCTTACTTTGATTTGATTGTCACGAACTTCGAGAACCTCTGCGTTGAAATAGTCCTGACCATTTGCTTCAGGTGGATCTCCAACAGGTTCCTTTACGGAACAGCCTGCCATAACTACGATGCAGGCTACAGCCAAAAATAATGCGATAAACTTTTTCATATAATCACCGCCTTTTCAAGTTTGGTTAAGGCGCTGTTTTGCGCTCGTGGGTAACAATGTGATCAACCGTTGCAATGTATCCAGTTTCATTTTCTTCGATGATGATATGGTATTCATAGACCATATCATCATCGATGTCGGAGTAAGGAATCATCAAGAAATATGGTGTGGTCTTGGACTGCTCAGGTATATAGTAAATATAGTTCTTGGTTTTGTCCATTTCCAACCCGGCAATCTCATAGATGATACCAGGGAACTCGCCCTCTGTCATAATGGATACAGAACTGGTCTGTCCGGGAGTAGTGATGTTGTAGGAGAACACAAAGCCTTTGGTGTTGCTTTCTGTTTCAAACAAACTGACAGGAACGCTTTCTCCCTCCTGAAGCAATGCAGTTGATACATTGTTGTCACTCTCCATTGCGTAAGCCGTCAGAACAAGAGGGAAACCGATGTTTGTAGCGTAATCAAATCCTTCTTCCGGTTTGGCATCTGTAATGGTAGTGTTGCTTTCCAGTCCGCCGACGGAAGGATCTTTGAATAATCCGGGAACAGACAAGCCAACAACCAAGCAGAAGCAGGCTGCAACAGCGACCCATTTCATCCATCTGACCGGAGATTTCTTCTTGGGCATATAAGTGACTGCATCGGAGATCAGATCATCGTCGATGTAGCCCATAGCAGCAGTAAATCTATCCGTACTCATACTTCAATACCTTCTTTCTTCAAATAGTCTCTCAGCCTGTTACGGGTGTGGAACAGCATGGATT
>JAFXBH010000252.1 GCA_017521875.1 Oscillospiraceae bacterium | reverse complement strand
TGGTAGAAAATCTACTGTGGATATTGTTGCAGGATACGCCCAATAAACGAAAACTGAGTCAGATGACGATGGCGTTGCTGTTTTTGTTGCTTATGGGGCATACGGAAACACTGCAAAACGGCGATCAGGAAAATGCAGCGGTATTTCAGGTGCTTAGATGCATAGAGACCGACTATGCCTATGGCAGTTTTGCAGAAATTGCACAGAAACTCCATTATGATACCTCCTGGCTGTCCCGGGAGATCAAACGGAAAACCGGCAAGACCTATACCCAGTTGGTGCAGGAGAAGCGGCTTGCACAGGCGGCGTTCCTGCTGAAAAATACCGACCGGAATGTATCGGATATTTCCGTTGCGGTAGGTTACGAGAATGTAAGTTATTTCCACCGCATTTTTACAGAAACCTACGGCAAGTCCCCAAGGCAGTACCGTTTGCAAGAGAGGACACTTTTTTAGAAAACAGAAGACCTCCAATTTTCCTTTGTGCTATGGTAAGATGATGGCATAAAAGAAAATTGGGGGTCTTTTTTTGAAGCACTATTTGGCAATCGACATTGGTGCATCTTCCGGACGGCACATTGTGGGCTGGCGGGAAGACGGTAAGATCAAAACCGATGAGGTGTACCGTTTCCCAAACGGGGTGAAGGAAGAAAACGGTCATCTGGTTTGGAATGTGGAAGACTTACTTTCCAATGTAGTAACTGGCATTGACGCAGCGCTGCAGGCTTATCCTGCTATAGAAAGTCTGTCAATTGATACCTGGGGCGTGGATTATGTGCTGCTGAACGGGGAGCAGGAGATGTGGCCCGTTTATGCCTACCGGGACAATCGCACCGAGAAGGTGATTTCAAAAGTTCACGAAAAAATTCCTTTTTCGCAGTTGTACCGCCGTACCGGCTGTCAGTTCCAGCCCTTCAACACCATTTACCAGTTATACGCCGATAAAGAATCCGGCAGACTGGAGTGCGCGACAGATATGCTGATGATGCCGGAATACCTGATGTGGAAACTCTGCGGCGTCAAGGCCCGGGAATATACCAACGCCACCACGATGGGTATGGTGAATGCCCAGACGGGGGGCTTGGATATAAAAATCGCAGAAACTTTGGGCTATCCAAAGACGCTGTTCCCTGAATTGCAAAAACCGGGTACGGTAATCGGTACTTACAAAGGGATTCGGGTGGTGCTGTGCGCTACCCACGATACCGGTTCTGCGGTAGAAGGACTCCCAATGGAGGGAAATTACCCGTATATCTCCTCCGGAACCTGGTCTTTGTTGGGAGTAAAAACCCCTAAGCCCATCACAGATGATGCGAGCCAGAATGCCAACTATTCCAACGAGGGTGGCGTTGGGTATAACCGTTATCAGAAAAATATTATGGGTATGTGGCTGGTAAACGAGTTGCAGCGGGAACTTTGCCCGGAAATGCAGTTTTCGCAGATTGTAGAACTGGCAGAGAGAAGCACTTGCACCGCAATCGTGGATGCCAATGCACCGGAATTTCTTGCACCCAAGAGTATGAAGGCTGTTTTTGATCAAGCAACAAACTTTTCTCTGCATACAGTTGGAGATTACTTTTGCTGTGCTTATAGGTCTCTGGCGGTGAGTTATCAGCAGGCAATTGCAGAATTGGAGCGCAACACCGGCAGCACCTATGAGAAACTCTACATAGTAGGCGGTGGCGCTAAGAATACATTTCTTAACCGTCTGACAGAAGAAACTACCGGCAAGCAAGTGGTCGCATTACCTATTGAGGCCACAGCTCTCGGAAATCTTAAAATCCAAATGGAGGAAAATTGATATGTCCTATAC
>JAFXBH010000251.1 GCA_017521875.1 Oscillospiraceae bacterium | reverse complement strand
GTATGTTCTTTGCCAACCGTTTTGTAGAGCGCTACGACGGTTTGTATGAAAAAACGTTTATGTATGGCGAAGAAAGTATTTTGAAATATATGGTGGTCAGAGACGGTATGAAGATGGAATATTTGGATGATGTTACGGTGTACCATAAAGAAGGGTCTTCCACCGGCACCATTTACGGAAAAGGCAAATCAAAAAGAAAGTTTTTCTATAAGTGGAATATCCACGGATGCACGCAGTTAAGAAAACTGATGCTGGAGCAGCGGTAAAACGCCCGCTTCTGTGTGGATAGGATCACTTTTCAAAAACCAACAGAAGGAGGTTGTGTATGAACAGAAAATTGGACGGACGTTCTTTTAATTTCAAAGAGAAAGATTATTCCCGACCCGTTCTTTACACATTGCTTGTGCTGATTATGATCAACTATATGTTTGTAACGGTCCTTATGGATGACTCTTTCCTAATGAAGCCGTTGCGGGATGTTCTGTTGGTTTTACTGGCATTAATGTGCTTATATAAGGGGAAATTCAGGCGGTTTGCCGGCATGGAACTTATCACAGTATTTGTTCTTTTCTGCGGCTTGGCGTTTCTCCGGGGAGACTCTCTCGGTTTGGGCAGCGTATATCTGCGCCGCTATCTTTTTCCGCTGATCTTGTTTGCGTTATTGACGCAAATGGATATGGAAAAAGACTTTACAAAGGTAATGCGCTTTGTGCTGATCATGTTTGCGGTGCTGTCGGTTTGGGGCGTTTTCCAGGCCTATGTCCTTGGCGATGTCTTCTTGATGGAACTTGGCTATCCTTATCAATATGCCAAACATTACGACCGCTTTATTATTGCCAACTCTTTTTATTTTGGCGGTTTTGGTATTCAGCGGGTGGTATCTACCATAAGCAATCCCAATGTGTTTGCGCTGATTTTAGGCAGCACATTGATCTTCCTGTTCTTTAATTACTCCCGTTTTACAAGGAAGAAACTTGCGGCAATTCCGTTTGTACTGATCTGTATAGGATATTTGCTGACCGTTTCCCGGTCTAATTTCCTTGCGATGGGTAGAGTGGGACTTTTGCTTGTAATGCCTTATATCCCCCATAAGAAAAAAGTGTTTATTGCAGCAGGCGCTCTGGTGGTGACCCTAGTTGTCATTGGATTGATCCAGGGCGAGGGCAGTTTGCTTTACCGTTTGATCAATTGGGTGCGGGATTCTTTCCGTTTCTCTGAGGATTCAGCAGCAGGGCGTTTGAGCCGTTGGACAGATGCTTTGACAGGTATCGGCAAAAACCCCTTAGGCGTAGGTTTTGGTCATGTAGGCGCATTGGCTTGGGATGCGGGTAGCCGCAAACCTTATTTCTCCTGCGAAAACTCCTATTTTGCCTTGATGTTGGATACTGGTTGGCTGGGTGCCGCTGCATATCTCGCTTTTGCAGGCATCCAGATTCGTCGGATGCGTCGCTGTGTCGGCATCTTCCGGGAAAAAGGCGACTATGAAAATGAAAAACTGTGCGCCTCTGGTGTTGTGATCATCGTTTATTTTCTGGTGGTGTTTTTGTTCTCCAACCATGTTCATGATATGGAGGCAATGGTTATCAGTTACTTCTATGTGGCGATGATCCAGTCTGTGGCAAGAAAACAGTTGCCTGAAGTTATGGAGTATGATCCGCCTCAGCGCAATGACATTGTGAGCAAACTGGTCAGAAAAGTGGAAATGCTGGTTGAAAATGTGGTTATGGCATTTTCCTCCCTGCTGTGGAAGCGCGACCGAAGAACGGTTTTGTTCGGCGCATGGTTTGGCGAAAAGTTTGCGGATAACTCCCGTTTTCTGTTCCAATATCTGGCTGAAAACAAGCAGGAACTGAAACTGGAACATGTGGTTTGGGTCACCCGCAATGAGGCAGTTCGGGATATGCTGTGTAATATGGGTTATGAGGCATATATGATGGATTCTCCGGAGTCTGCCCATTACCATAAAACTGCATTTATGCATGTGGTCTGTAATGCCACAACAGATCGGAACGGAACTGTTCCGGATATTGATATTCACTACTCTTTCGGCGCAAAGCGAGTCAATCTGTGGCACGGCGTTGGCGTGGTGAAAGGCGTTGGCTGCGCGAGCAAAGAATATCAGCGCCGAAAAGAAAAACACAAACTGTTGTACACCGTTAAAGAAAAACTGGAGCGGATCAAACTGTATCGTCAGTTCGTGATCGGCACCGGTGGCTGGGGAGATTTTTATTTCCTTAGTCCTACGGAAACAGACACCAAGCAGTTTTCCCAGTTCTCCTATATTCCGAAAAAGAACTTCATTGAAACCCAGTATCCCAGAACCTGCCCTTGTGTCAGATTAACTCCCCGGGAGCAGGAAGTATTGGATTATATGAAACGCTATGACAAAGTGGTTATGTATCTTCCCACATTCCGTACGGGTAGTAACCGTTTTGATTTTTCTAATATTGCAGAACAATTGGAGGACATTCTGAAGCAAGAGAATATCCTCTGGGTACAGAAAGCGCACAGCGCAAGTGATACGGTTCTCTCTCAGGAAAATCAGGGGCATATCCTGAATTTGGAGCCTGCCTTTGATATTAACGTGCTGATGCCCCACTGCGATTTGTTGATAACTGACTATTCATCTGCAGCCAGCGATGCCCGATTCTTCCGCAAGCCGGTTCTGTTCTACGTGCCGGATCTGGAGGAATATACCAATGGCGACAACGGTATTACACCGGAGGCGGAAGAACTGATGCGCGGACCGCAACTGTTTGATATGGAAAGCCTTCGGGCAAGCCTGATCAAAACTATTCGGGAACCGGAGAGCGCCAAACCTGCGGATTATGAGGATATTCGTCTGAAATATTGGGGCGAGGATAAGGACTATCGGCGAATTTGGAAGGAGATATGTAAGGCTGTTGGTGCAAAGAAACAGCCCCGACAGAGAAGGTAAACGATGAAATTTTTATCAAACCTAATTCAGAAATATAAGCAAACGCCGCTGCAGGCCCGGGCGTCCGTGTGGTATACACTGTGTAATGTGATGCAAAAAGGCATCTCCTTTTTCATCATTCCCATTTATGTTCGTATTCTGACCACAGCGGAATACGGCGCTTATGCTGTGTTCCAGTCCTGGCGGGATGTGTTGATCATTTTGGCAACACTAAATCTCCATGCCGGTATTTATACCAAGGCAATGGTGGATTATGACCAGGATCGGGATCGGTATACCTCCAGTATGCAGGGTTTAAGTACGATCCTCACATTGGTGCTTTTTGCGGTGTATTTGCCTGCTACCGACCTATGGAATCGCCTTTTGCAGATGGATACAGTAACGATCTTGCTGCTGTTTGCCTATTTTGCATTCTACCCGGCGTTGACATTCTGGACAGTACGCCAGCGGGTCGAGAATAAATATGTGCGTATGGTTGCCGTGACAATGCTTGTGTCTGTATTGACACCTCTGATCAGCGTTGTTCTGTTAATGGCAACGCCCTTGCGGGAAAAGGCTGTGATTTGGGGTTATCTTTTTGTGCAAAGCGGTGTAGGCATTGCTTTTTATGTAATGCAGTTTATCCGCGGAAAGTGTTTCTATCACAAAGAATATTGGTCCAAGGCACTGAAATTTAATCTTCCATTGGTACCCCACTACCTTTCTCTAATCGTTTTGGGACAAGCGGACCGAATCATGATCCAAAATTACAGCGGCAGCGAAAAAGCCGGTATTTATAATTTGGCGTATCAGATCGCGGTTTTGATGCAGGTGGTGACCAATGCGATCTTCAGCACCTTGGTGCCCTGGTCTTATGAACAACTGAAAAACCGTACCATTGGCGCGCTGAAATCTGCAACTGTCAAACTGTGCATGCTGGTGGCTGCTATG
>JAFXBH010000250.1 GCA_017521875.1 Oscillospiraceae bacterium | reverse complement strand
ACCCTCCCGTACGATCATATGTCAATAATTAAGAAATAACTGTGCATTATGCATTGTGCATTGTGCATTTATTTCAGCAGGTCTTTCATGGTGTACAGACCGGGTTTTTTGCCACACAGGAATTGGGCGGCTTTTATTGCGCCGTCGGCGAACATACCCCGGTCGTGGGCTTCGTGGCGGAGGGTGAGGGTCTGGGAGTGGGTGCAAATGTGGATCTCGTGGATGCCTACCACATTGCCCATACGCAGCGCCTGGATGCCAATGTCATCTTTTTGCCGCTTGCCTTCGCCGGCTCTGCCGCAGACTTTTTTCGCCTGGGGACGGACTTCCTTTACCGCCTCGAAAAGCATATTGGCTGTGCCGCTGGGGGCGTCCACTTTCCGATTGTGATGGACTTCCACGATCTCAATATCCGCATCCGGGAAGGCGGCGGCAGCCTCTTTGGCAAGGGTACACAAAACGGCGATGCCCACGCTCATATTGCCGCTGTAAAATACAGGGATCTCTTTGGCGGCGGCGTAGATCAGTTCCTTTTCTTCTGCGGTGTGACCGGTGGCGCAAACAACAGCGCCGCAACCGGATTCTTTTGCAAAAGTAAGTACATCGGCAACAGCGCTGTGGTGGGAAAAGTCGATCACCGCGTCACAGTCACACTTGCCCAGTTCCCGGAAGGTTTTGGGCACGCCGTTTTCTCCGTCCAGGCTGACCAGACCGGCGATGCTGCCGGGAAGTTTGTCTTGCAAAATGCGACCCATAGCGCCGTTGGCGCCGCAGATAATGGCTCTCATTTCAGTACCCCCAGCCGGCGCATTTCCCCAAACAGACGCTCCCGGTTTTTCGGCTCCATAGGCGTCAGGGGCAGGCGCAGGTGTTCTTCGCCGAAGCCCATAGCGGCTACCGCTGCCTTGGCGGGGATGGGGTTGACTTCGCAGAACAGGGCGTTTACAAGACCCAGCATATCTTTTTGCAGTTGGGCAGCGCCTGCCAGGTCGCCGGCAAAGAATTTATTTGCCAGTTGGGCAGATTCTTTGGGCATGACATTGGACAGCACGCTGATACAGCCAACGCCGCCCATAGCCATCATCGGCACAGTCAGGGCATCTTCGCCGGAGTAAAGGTCGATCTTGTCGCCGCATTTGGCTAAGATCTCTACCACCTGCGCCATATTGCCGCTGGCTTCTTTGATGCCGCAGATCTTCTCGTGCTGGGCAAGGGTCGCCACCGTGTCCGGCAGCATATTACAACCGGTGCGGCTGGGTACATTGTAAAGGATAACGGGTTTTTCCGATGCGTCGGCAACGGCGCTGTAGTGGGCGATGAGACCGCCCTGGGTCGCCTTGTTATAGTAAGGGGTGACAGCCAAAATGGCGTCGGCGCCGTCGTCACAGGCGGACTTGGTAAAGTCCAGAACGTGCTCGGTGTTGTTGGTGCCACATCCGGCGATCACCGGCACGCGACCGTTGACCTGCTTTACGGTGAAGCGGATCACCGCTTTTCGCTCTTCCGGGGAGAGGGTGGCGCTTTCGCCGGTGGTGCCTACGGCAACCAAGCCGTGGATGCCGTTTTCAATTTGAAATTCGATGAAACGCTCTAAGGTATCATAGTCTACGCCGGTGGTGGTCATAGGAGTGACCATAGCGGTGGCGTAACCTTTAAAAACGGTGTTTTTCATAGAAAAACCTCCTTGTATCGATGCTTATGTATACTTGCAATTATAGTTT
>JAFXBH010000249.1 GCA_017521875.1 Oscillospiraceae bacterium | reverse complement strand
CATTGATATGCTTAATAGCAATGGCAACCGGAGCCTCGCCATCATAAGGGGGTCTGCCGCTCATCATCTCATACATCACTACGCCCAGGGAGTAAATATCCGAACGGTTGTCTACCCGACCACCCTTGGCCTGCTCAGGAGAGATATAGTGAACAGAACCCAAAGCCTCTTTGGTCAGCGTATTTCCCTTGGACATCATACGGGCGATGCCAAAGTCCGTAACTTTAACAGAGCCATTTTTCAAAACCATAACATTGTGGGGTTTAATATCCCTATGTACAATGCCGCGGCTATGGGCGTGCTCCAACGCCTTCGCGATCTGAATGGCAAAGTGCAAAGTCTCTTTCCAATTCAGAACGCCCTTCTTTTCCATATACTGTTTCAAGGAGATGCCATCGATCAGTTCCATTACGATATAGTCTGCCTCATCGGAATCAAACACATCGTAAACCTGGACGATATTGGGATGGCTCAGCATTGCAACAGCATGGCTCTCGGCGTGAAAACGGCGGCGAAAATCCTCGTCTTCCAGATAATCATCTTTTAAAATTTTAAGAGCGACCAAGCGGTTTAAGCGGTGGCAGCGAGCCTTATAAACAACAGCCATACCGCCACTGCCGATCTCTTCTAATATTTCATACCGATTATCCAGCAATCGGCCTATATATTTATCCATAATCCGAAACTCCTTTCGCAGCCGGCATTAAATTTGAATGATGGCGCAGGTCACATTGTCCGGCGCGCCACGACTTTTGGCAATTTCCAGCAGTTGCTTGCAGGTATTGCGTTTATTGGCGGCGTGGACGACTTCAAAGAGAAGTTCCTGCTCATCTAACATATTGGAAAGACCATCTGTGCAAAGCAGCAAACAGTCTCCGGAAGAAAGACCTTTGTGGAAAATATCACATTCAACTATGGTCTCTGTTCCAATGGCGCGGGTGATCAGGTTTTTACCGGGATATTTCCGCGCCTGTTCCTGGGTCAGTTCGCCCCGTGAGAGCATCATTTGTACAAGGGAGTGGTCGGTAGTCAGTTGCCGCACACTGTGATTATGGATCAAGTATGCGCGGCTGTCGCCCACATTCACGATAGTCGCTTCCTTATGTCTGATCAATACAGCAACAAGGGTCGTTCCCATACCGGTAAATTCTTCAAACTGATTCGCCTGATCAAACACCGTGAAATTCGCCAGTTTGACAGCGCCACGAAGCATCTGATCCAGCGCATCCTGATCCATATCCGGTTTCCAGGTGCGTTTTACCTCCTGGATGAAAACATCTACTGCAAGAGAACTGGCTACATTGCCGGATTTGGCGCCGCCCATTCCATCACATACTGCACACAAAAGTGTGTTTCTGTCCAAAACGGCGATCTGATAAGCATCCTGGTTCTGCGCGCGGACACAACCGGGATCTGTTACGGCCCAATATTGCATAAGCAGCACTCTCCTTTCATAGAATTTTATTTGTTCGTTTCATAATTTCGTCGAAGTTGACCGCAAGACGCGTCAATATCGCCGCCCAGAGTACGCCGCACTGTAGCAGGAACGCCTCCGGATTCCAGTATATTTTGGAAATTCATAACCGCCTGCCGCGTACTCGGCTTTAGTGGGCTTTCTTCCACATGATTCAGTGGAATCAGATTCATATGCGCAGGAAGCCCTTTCAGGCGTTTTAAAAGTGTACGGGCTGCCTCCGGTGTATCGTTGACACCATTGATCATTGCATATTCAAAAGATATTCTGCGTCCGGTCTTTTCATAGTACCTTCTGCAGGCAGCCAAAAGTTCCTCGGTAGGATAGGCTTTATTTACAGGCATAATGGTGTTGCGGATCTCGTCTGTAGGTGCATGGAGAGAAACTGACAGCGTAAGCTGCAATTTCAGTTGCGCAAGTTCGTCAATTTTCGGAACAATGCCGCAGGTAGACAAACTGATATGGCGCATAGAGATATTCATACCGTCAGCGCTGTTCACCAGTTCCTGGAAACGCAGGACATTATCCAGGTTATCCAGCGGTTCACCAATACCCATCAGCACAATATGGGAAATCGGCAATCCGGAATCCACTTGCGTAAACAGCACCTG
>JAFXBH010000024.1 GCA_017521875.1 Oscillospiraceae bacterium | reverse complement strand
TGCAGTGATTACCACATTTTCAAGAAAATGAAGATGACCAGAAAGCAGGTGCTGGAACATTATCTGGCAGCGGTCTCCGAGGCTTTCGAGGCCGGCATTGTGCCCCGTTGCCACCTAGAGGACATCACCCGGGCAGACTTCTATGGATTCGTTGTACCTTTTGTCAACGAGTTGCAGAAACTGTCGCAGCAGGCAGGGATCCCGGTGAAGATCCGCGCCTGTGACACGATGGGCTACGGTGTTCCCTATACGGAAGCGGCTATGCCCCGCAGTGTGGCGGGAATCATCTACGGCCTGCAGCACTACTCTGATGTACCCAGTGAATGTTTGGAGTGGCACGGTCATAATGACTTTTATAAGTCGGTGGCTAACGCCTCTACCGCCTGGCTGTACGGCGCTTCCGCAGTCAACTGTTCTCTGTTGGGCATTGGCGAGCGTACCGGTAACATCCCCTTGGAGGCTATGGTATTTGAATATGCTTCTCTCCGTGGCTCTATGGACGGTATGGATCCCACGGTTATTACAGAAATTGCAGAGTATTTCCAGAATGAGATCGGCTACCGGGTGCCGGATATGACCCCCTTCGTAGGCCGGAACTTTAATGTGACCCGGGCTGGCATCCACGCAGACGGCCTGATGAAAGATCAGGAGATCTACACGATCTTCGATACCGAGAAACTGTTGAATCGCCCCGCCACTGTGCAGATCGGCAAAGCATCCGGACTGGCCGGTATTGCTTACTGGATCAACCAGGCGTATCGCTTACCCGAGGATAAAAAACTAGATAAGCGCGACCCGTTGGTGGTGGCTTTGAAAGAGTGGATCGACGCAGAATATGAGGATGGACGACAGACTGTTCTGGCGAATTCCGAACTGGAAGACAAGATCGCGGAATTGGCTCCTGGCAGATTCTGAGAAAGGGACAGAATATGACAATGAAAACATTTCATACCGCGTCTTTGGCAGACCGGGTGTTTGAAAAATTGGAAAATGACATTATCCACGGCGTGTATCCCCGGGGAGAATATCTGACAGAACTGAAACTGGTGGAGCAGTTGGGTGTCAGCCGTACGCCCATTCGGGAGGCTTTGCGTCGACTGGAGCAGGAACGGCTAATCCAGGAGACAGGTAAAGGCTCGTTGGTGTTAGGCATTACCACCGAGGATTTGGTGGATATTATGAATATCCGTGAGCGAATTGAGGGACTGTCTGCCTACTATGCCTGTGTGAATATGACCCCTGAGGGATTGAAGGAACTGGAGCACATCGTAGACCTGCAGGAATTCTATTTCTCCAAATGGGATACAGAACACCTCCAGCAGGCAGATGATATGTTCCATGATGCCATTTGCCAATTGAGCCAGCGTAATGTACTCCGGGATACATTGGTTCCCCTGCACAGAAAGACCCGCCGCTATCGCAGAACGGCTATGAAGGATAAAGAACGGGCAAGATGCTCTCTGCGGGAGCACAAGGCCATTTTTATAGCCATGCAATCGGGAGACCCGAAAAAAGTACAGCAAGCAATGGATCAGCACATGGAAAAAGTGAAAGCCCATTTGCTGAAGGAGATTTGATTATGGGAATGACGATTGCACAAAAAATCATTGCTGCCCACCTGGTGGATGGGGATATGACCCCAGGCAGCCAGGTGGCACTGCGAATTGACCAGACCCTGACCCAGGATGCCACCGGTACAATGGCCTATTTGGAATTGGAAACCATGGGCATCGACCGGGTAAAAACAGAATTGAGCGTGGCCTATGTAGACCATAATACGCTGCAGTCCGGCTTCGAGAATGCAGATGACCACCGGTATTTGCAGACGGTTGCCGCCAAGTATGGTGTACATTTCTCCCGTCCCGGCAACGGCATTTGCCATCAGGTGCATTTGGAAAGATTCGGCAAACCGGGCAAGACCCTCATCGGCTCTGACAGCCACACCCCCACCGGCGGTGGCATTGGTATGCTGGCCTTTGGCGCCGGCGGACTGGATGTAGCCGTGGCGATGGGCGGTGGCGCTTACTATATCAGTATGCCGAAGATGTTTAAGGTGGAACTCACCGGCAAACTGAATCCCTATGTCACAGCCAAGGATGTGAGCCTGGAACTGCTGCGGATTCTGTCTGTAAAAGGCGGCGTAGGCGCCATCATTGAATGGGGCGGCGAAGGCGTCAAGACTTTGTCCGTTCCTGAACGGGCTACCATTACCAATATGGGTACGGAGTTGGGCGCTACCACTTCCATTTTCCCCTCCGATGAAACCACCCGAGCCTTCCTGAAAGCCCAGGGTAGAGAGGAGGATTATACCCCGCTGGCAAGCGATCCCGACGCCGTATATGACCGGATCATTCCCATTGACCTGTCCAGCCTGAAGCCGATGATCGCCTGTCCCCACAGTCCGGATAATGTGGTCAGTGTAGACAGCATTGCCGGCACCAAGGTGGATCAGGTTTGTATCGGTTCTTGCACCAATTCCTCTCTATTTGATATGCTGAAAGTGGCGGCTATGCTGAAGGGCAAAAATGTTCACCCCAGCGTCAGCCTGTCTGTCTCTCCCGGCTCCAAACAGGTGCTGCGGATGCTGGCAGATTGCGGTGCGCTCAGCGATATTCTGGCCAGCGGCGCAAGAGTGCTGGAATGCGCCTGCGGCCCGTGCATCGGTATGGGCTTTTCTCCCAATTCCGGCGGCGTCAGCCTGCGTACGTTTAACCGAAACTTCTTAGGCCGCAGCGGTACAAAAGACGGCCAGGTATACCTTGTATCTCCGGAAACTGCTGTTGCCGCAGCATTGAACGGTGTGATCACCGATCCCACCACCATGCCTCCCATTCCTCCGGTGACAATGCCGGAGACCTTCACCGTAGATGATTCCGCGGTGCTGGCACCTCTGCCTCCTGAGGAAGCAAAGACTGCGGAAGTTCTTCGGGGCCCCAATATTAAAGAATTCCCCAAGAGCAAACCTTTTGCCGATACCTTGAGCGCCAAACTGGTGCTGAAGGTGGGAGACAATATCACCACCGACCATATTATGCCTGCAGGTGCCAAGATCTTGCCCTACCGCTCCAATATTCCGTTCCTGTCTCAGTTCTGTTTCCAGGTCTGTGATGCAGAGTTTGCGGAGCGTGCCAAGGCAGCCGGTGACGGCGTGATTATCGGCGGCAGCAACTACGGTCAGGGCTCTTCCCGGGAACACGCGGCTTTGGTGCCCATGTACTTAGGCATCCGGTGCGTGATCGCCAAGAGTTTTGCCCGGATCCATATTGCCAACCTGATCAATGCAGGCATTCTGCCTCTGACATTTGCAGATCCGGCGGACTACGATGCCTTGGAGCAGGGCAGCAAACTGATCTTCAAGGATTTGAAAGCGGGAATCGCCGCAGGTACTGTGGTGATGACCGACACTGCTACCGGCAAGGAGATTGTCCTGAAGGGTGAATTTACCCGGCGTCAGCAGGAAATCCTGTTGTGCGGCGGTCTGCTGAACTACACAAAGGAGAATAACTGTTGGAACAGATCGATCAGGCACTAAGCCATTTTCGTTCTCTGCTGGAAGAACAATTCCGTCGACTGGAGACGCTGGAAAAACCGAAAAAAGATTTTGCCACATTGCAAACCGTTACCGTGGGCATTGCTCCCGGTGATGGCATTGGCCCGATCATTATGGAGCAGGCTACCCGGGTGCTGGAACACCTGCTGCAGCAGGAAATTGCTGACGGCAGGGTGGTGCTGAAACCCATCACCGGCCTGACCATCGAAAATCGTCTGGCGTTGGGACAGAGCGTTCCTGCCGACACTTTGGCGCAGATCAAATCCTGCGATGTGTTTTTGAAAGGCCCCACCACCACCCCTAAGGGCGGCACGATGGAAAGCGCCAATGTGACACTCCGCCGGGAACTGGACTTGTACGCCAATGTGCGTCCGGTATCTATTCCGGAACAGGGTATCGATTGGATGTTCTACCGGGAAAATACGGAAGGCGAGTATGTACTGGGCAGTAAGGGTATCGACCTGCCGGGTATGGCGGTGGATTTCAAGGTTACCACCGACGCCGGTACACGCCGGATCGCCCGGGCAGCATTTGACTACGCCAGACGCAATGGTAAGACCCGGGTTTCCGTGGTTACCAAGGCGAATATTATGAAGAAGACCGACGGCAAATTCTCCGCTATCTGCCAGGAGATTGCCAAGGAATACCCGGAGATCACCACCGACGAGTGGTACATCGACATTATGACGGCCAACCTGGTGAATGAGCAGATTCGCAGTTCTTTCCAGGTGTTTGTGTTGCCGAATTTGTACGGCGACATTATCACCGACGAAGCCGCTCAGATCCAGGGCGGTATCGGCACGGCCGGCAGCGCCAATATGGGTGATCAGTACGCTATGTTTGAGGCAATCCACGGTTCTGCGCCCAGAATGCTGGAAGAGGGACTGGGTGATTATGCCAACCCCGCCAGCATCTTGAAAGCCACCGCGATGCTGCTGCGGCATATCGGCAGAATTCAGTATGCGGAAAAACTGGAAAATGCTTTGCAGCAGACCGGCGACCGCGCGCCCACCGGTACCGCCGAGGGTATGACGGCAGCCCAGTATACGGATATGTTGATGAAATTGCTGTAAGACGAAAGGCTTCCCTGGGAGGGAAGCCTTTTTCGTTGCATTTTAGATGCCAATATGGTATAATCTATAATATCCTGATAAAGTGAGGTGCGACTATGGGCGGATTTTCTTATCCAAATAATTTCCATTTGGAAGCGGATTTTGTTCCGGATGCAATCGGGGCTGCCGGTTTGACCGGCATTATTGTGCTGATTGTTTTAATGGTGTTGATGGTGGTAACAGCCCTTGCTGTGATTTGTTACATTTTTCAGAGTCTGGGTCTGCAGGCAATTGCCAAAAGTCGTGGGATCCGTAACAGTTGGCTGGCTTGGCTGCCGGTTACCTGGATGTGGATTTTGGGCAGCATTTCCGATCAGTATCAGTATGTGGTGAGATGCAATATCACCAATCGCCGTAAAACATTACTCATTTTGGGTATTGTGGCAAATGCGTCTTATTCGGTATACGATCTGGTGACCACTTTGTTCTCTGCTATGGGCAATGCAATCAGCGTCAGAATGGGCGCGTTGCAACAGTTAACATTGTTTGGCCTGGTGGCAATCGGTTTGGCAGTAGTATCGACAGTGGTGGAGTATATTTGCCTGTTTGACCTGTACCGTTCCTGTAAGCCCGATAAGAGGGTGGGATTTTTGGTGCTGTCCATTGTGTTCCCGGTGACGATTCCCTTCTTTATTTTCTCTTGCCGAAAGGAAGAACGGGGAATGCCTCCCAGAAAGCAACCCGCTCCCCAGCCTGTTGAAGCAGAATCTCCCATAGAACCAACTGAGGTGATCGTGGAAGACGCTCCTGAAGAAACGGCGGAAGAAATAGTGGAAGAAATCCAAGAGATTTCCGAGGAAGAATAAATCAAAAGAACCGTGATGGCCTAGCCATCACGGTTCTTTTTTGTAAAGAATCGGTGCATATACACCAGCACTATCAGTCCCAACAAAGGGAAGAGGGCAGCCATCAGCATACCGGCTTTCATACCCACCTGCTCGGCGGAGAGAGATAGCCGGGCACCCAGTTCTGCAGCCCAGGGACTGGCAGCAACGGCATCTACCACAATGCCCAATCCCTGTGGCGCTACGGAAGAGCCAAAATCACCGCCGGCGGCCATCAAAGCGTATGCAGCCACACCGGGATTGGGGAATTTTTCTTCCATCAAAATCAGCGTACCGGGCCAAAGCATGGAGGTACACACGCCGGTGAGCATACAGGCCACCATAGCCACCCCTGCACCGGAGGACAGACCCGCCAGCAGATAGCATACCAGCGCTCCACCCATTCCACTCAGTAGTATCGGGAAGATGTTTTTGCCAAACCGAGCATATAAGGTGCGTGTAAGGGCAAGGAGCAGGCCAAAGGTAACCAGCCCCAAAGTGTCGCCCATAGCCTTAGGCAGTTTCAGGGCGCTTTCCATATACACCGAAATCCAGTTGGTCATGGTGTTTTCTGCAGCGCCGCCAAGGAATATGACGATGGCGCACAGAATGAGTCCTTTTGTCCGTTTTTTGGAAACTTGCCCCGCGCTCTCTTGGTGAATGGTAATTTCCGGCAGGGGGGAAATCTTAAATAAAATATAGTCCACCAGTGGAAGAATCGCCCAAAACAGAGTCAGATACATCCAGTTTTCCGTACCGAATATCTGCAAAAACAGGGTACTGATCACGGCGATGACTGCCAGCCCGTAGCCATACATAGAGTGGAGAATACTCATATCCCGCTGGGGATTCTCAGAAGGCATGGCCGCGATGGTGGGGCTGAGCAGCACCTCAGAAAGACCGGCAGAAACAGAGAAAATCACCGTTCCCAAAACCAGTCCCCCATAGGCATATTCCGGCAGCAGTGTAGGTATCAG
>JAFXBH010000248.1 GCA_017521875.1 Oscillospiraceae bacterium | reverse complement strand
TGGCCCTTGGCATAGGTCATAGCCTTTAGCCGGCCGTTGCCATTCTTATAGTCGTACCGGATCAACCGTTCTGTCTTGCCTGCAATACCAATGGATTCCAGATTGTGGAACTGGTTATAGGCAAGGACATACTTCATACCGTCGCCACGAACGATCTCGGTCATATTGTCAAATGCGTCATAAGCGTATGGGTTGTTAGAACTACACATGAAAAGCAGCCAATTCCCTTTATCAGGAATCGGCTGTCTAAACAATTATGCGTATTTTTTACCTAGGAAAAAACCTTTTTAATGCCTTGTCCACTTCTGAAGGCCGCAAAAACACGGGATTGCTCATTTTAGGATCAAGCAAATTATCCACCTGCAAATTAATCAATTCCATACGGTTTTTTTCTTCAAATGCCGTATAAAACATTGATGTTAGAACTTCGCCATCATAATAATCTTTGGAGTACGTTTTACAAGAAAACAGTTGATTAAAACGAGCAACCTCTGCGATTAAAAATTCTTTTCTCGCAAACTCATAATAATTATTCTGTTTAAACAGTTCTGATGGCAAAATAAAGCGATACACCCAAGAAACAGAATCTGTAATTTCCTTGTTAAAATCTTTCAGACACCACTTTATTGCAGGGAGGAATCCACAAGAACTCAATTGCTCGACAGACGGCTTTTGGGTCGATAAATAATCATACCAAACATATTCACTGTATTCATGAAATACATCCGGAATGTATTCAGAATAGGCTTCCTTTTGGCTACCCACACATAAAATAGCCATATATTTCCCGTGTGCATTATACCCGTTTATATCTTCATATTCTGATTTGGAAATCAAAGTCGATTCAAACATAAATGGTGGTCGAATATTTTTAATATGCCATGCAGACTCCCATTCATCCACATACTCAGTTGCTTTAAATATAATAATATCTCCCGGTTTATGTTTGGGCTTTGCAAAACGAAGCACTGGCTTTTTTATCGGTGGTTGGGGTTGTTGTAATTGTGTACTTAAGGACTCGATTACTTTTTTACGCTTTGCAATATCTCTCCTATTTCCCGTTTCTATCCAATCATCAATACCCGCATATACGGCTAATAATTCTAATGCTTTTGCTTTCACAGATTCTGTAAGCATTCCATGTTTCCATTGCCAGTCAGACAACGCATACCAAAATGATGCATAGTCATTGTCGATGCATTTTTGATTTAGAACATCCGTATAGATGTCTAATATTTTTTTATTGCCTTCTTCAACCTCATAGTACGCAAAAATACTTTTACACGCATCTTTTACATCTTCAGCAAGATCGTTAGAATAAATTCCCGTTCCCCATATACCCATAGTTTACTCCTTTATGATTTTTGTGATATATTCCTGCCTCTCCATTTTGCAGAGAGGCAGGAAATTGAATCTTAGAATCCCATCAGGTTAAGGAGGTCACTATCAGAAGTACAGGTCATTAAAGATGTCAAATCCGATAAATTGTTTTTGAAATTATTAACGCTGTCTTTTGCAATTCCACGCATCCTATTGGACCCATTGGGAATACTACCTTTGTCAATAGCAAACACATTAGACACTATACATGCTGATAAAACAGCCTGTTCAATGGCTCTAGATGCGGCATATGTCTTGCATACCACAACAATATAACCTTGACAAGGACTTTTGTATTTGCTATGCGATCTCATACGCTTGGGGAAATTCTTTGTACGACCAACATAGAATATTCTGCTTGGATCGTTTTTCTTACGTGTCAACACATAAACAACATAACCATTAGCATTTTTATACTTATTTTTCTTTACAGCTTCTTGAACCAGTCCAAGAACTTTTGCCGCTGTTGTACAAATTGCAGCAATGAGAATTATCACAAGAAGAACCAGTCCAACAACAACGAAAACATTCCACAAGAATGCTAGTGCTGATTTAATCGCTGTAATTATTGCAATTTTAGCCGCTGCTACTGCTGGCACGACCGCCGATAACATATAAGCCCATTGATATGCGCCCTGTTCAATTGGGCCGGAATTAAATCCAGAATTATCTACAGAAGAAGACGGTGCATTTTTACAATATGTAAGAATATTACAACTTAATACCGTTTTATCTATAGCAACATATGTACTATCATCAGCATTGATAAACCTACCAACGATAGGATCATAATATCTGCTCTGCAGGTAGTACAAGCCGATTTCCGCGTCGTAGTAATAGCCTCTGTAGCGGAAGGGGTTGATGGTTGCGATTTGGCAATTGGAGGTATCCTGCAGGATCGCAGGCACGCCCCAGGCATCGTAGGAATATTTCGCTACGGTTTCGGCGTCTTTGTTAACAATTGCAATGACGTCGCCTTGCAGGTTCTTAACGAAGTAGTAAGGCTCGTTGTTATACAGAATACCGCAAACGCCTTCTTCGTTATCGTACAGCGGGACAAGGGTGTTATCGCCCCACGCTTCACGAAGAATTTTAACACCGTCAAGCACATAATCGTGTCGAATACCGTCAACTGTCTTAGATGTACGAATACCATTGGCGTTGTAGGTGTAGGTGTTACCATCGAATTTCTTTAACTGTCTGCCCTTCTCCCAAGTTAGCGTATGCCCTAAATAACTTGTGGGATTGCCCTGTGCGTCATAAGTAATAGACTGGCCGTCATAAGCAGTCAGCAGGTCGTGCCAATGCTCATCACCATACGCATAGGTAATCTTGGTCGCTTCTGCAATCTCATCGGTCTCGTCTACTACACCCTTAGCAAGAATGTTACCGTAGTTATCATACTCAAACTTAGTAGTAATGCCATTAACTGTTTCCGTTACAAGCTGCCCTAATGCATCGTAGGTATAAGTGGTGATACCGTCTACGCTATCGTCGACTTTGGTGATGCGCTCTTCTCCGTCGTACTCATAAGAGATAGTACGGCCGCCGGTAAGTACAATTTGGCTCACAAGTTGAGTAGTGGGGCTGGATTTAAGTATATTGCTTTGGGTATGCTCTTCTGTAGCCTCACCGGCATGGTAGTGGAACTGGCGGGAGACAAAGCCTGTGCCGATCTGCAGTTCGTCAAATACTTTTCTGCCAAAACTATCCGTCTTGGAGTGGCTGGTTACCGTTCTGCCGCCTGCGGAGAACTTCACAACGGTGTTATCATCCGCAGTCTCGTAGTAGACGGTCTGGGCAGCGCCGTTGGCGGGGGAGATAACCTTCTTGGTCATCTTGCCTTCGCTATCATAGTAATACCTGACAGTATTCACTACCGCCTTAGAGGTTACCACCTCACCGGAGAATGCAACATTCGCCTCGGTAGCACGCACCAATCTGCCTTCCTCGTACTCATAATTATAGCATTTCTCATTGGTAATATCAAGAGAC
>JAFXBH010000247.1 GCA_017521875.1 Oscillospiraceae bacterium | reverse complement strand
TGCGGGGTCCCCAATCAAGTGAGGCTTCGCAATGACACTCTTTTTACATTGTGAGTTTATACTTAAATTTGTGTTTTGACGATCGGCGGCTTTTTTGACACTCTGAAACGGGTGGCTATGTCACCCGTTTGACATATACGGAAGGTTTTGATATGATAACCAAAAGAGGTGTTGAAAATGGATCATTATATTGCCCCCAACGCAACAGTGGTTGGGGATGTGACATTGGAAAAAGATGTAAGTGTCTGGTACGGAGCGGTGCTTCGGGGTGACTCCGGGGCAATCGTTATCGGCGAAGGCACGAATGTTCAGGATAACTGTGTGATACATGAAAAGACTACCATCGGCAAGTTCTGCACCGTCGGTCACGGCGCTATCGTCCACGGCTGCACCGTAGGTGACCATTGTATGATTGGTATGGGCGCCATCATCTTAAACGGCGCGGTGCTGGGGGATAATTGTTTGGTAGGCGCCGGGGCAGTGGTCACCGGAAAGACCGATGCCGAGCCGGGTTCTGTACTGTTGGGCAGTCCTGCGAAAGTGGTGAAGATGCTTCCGGAAGGGACATTTGCCAGCAGCAAGGAAGAAACAGACCACTATGTAGCATTAGCAAAAGAACAATTTGGCTAAAGTATTTTCAAGGAATTTTACGCCGTATTGGCGAAAAGCCACCTTTCAAAACCTATCGGTGTTCGATTCCCCGCTGCTTAAAGAAAAACGCGTGTCGCAAGACACGCGTTTTTGTATCTGTAGATTGCCACACCAGACTGCGGACTGGTTCGCAATGACATCTTATCAATAGTATTTCTCGGTGAATTCCACCAAAGGTGTGGGATCTTCCAAACCGTGGGGGTGGTGGTCACAGCCGGGTTTGATGATCTCTGTGTAGTTGCCGCCCCGGGCAAGGAGATATTCTTTCAGTGCCTTGCCGTTTTCGTGGTAGGGGACAACATAGTCTGCATCGCCGCTGACCAAGATCACCGGAATGTTATGCTCGATAATGGCGTGCGCCTGGTCAATGGGGTGGTTGCGGAAGTTCAGCATACCGTCCACCATCAGACCATGGGTCTTGATCATACCATGGTACATCCGGTCAAAAGACGCCTGCCGCTCCGATACATCTCTGCCAATGGCGCAGGGGCAACTTAAAAGATTCATAACCGGGGCATCCAAGTACAGCGCAGCCACCTTTTCCGGGTAGTTGCCGGTAAAATGCATTGCCTGCAAACCGCCGCAACTCATACCAACGGGCATACATTTCTCATTCAGACCAAATTCTTTCACCAGGAAATCTGCCAATGCCGCCTTGGCATCGCTGTCTCCGGGGGCGTGCCAGCCGGATTCATTTTGAATGTAGGCAAGATGATAGCCTCTGCGGACCATTTCGATTTCATAATTGGGAAATGCATCGAAATACTCGGTCTTTAACAGCCACTTTTTGCCCTCGCAAGGCTTTTCGGGAACAATGAGGATGGCGATGCGATCGTTCAGCACAAAGTCCAGCCGCTTAAAACCGTTCCACTGGCTTTCTAAATAGGTCATACTGCTACCTCCTTAGGGGAGAGCGATAAATCCAAACCCGTTTTACAAAGGATGGTTTATTGCTCTATCTG
>JAFXBH010000246.1 GCA_017521875.1 Oscillospiraceae bacterium | reverse complement strand
TATAAGAAAAAAATTAAGCCCCTTTTCGAAACGGCATAAAGAACCCCCCCTGTCCGTTGGACAGGGGGGGTATTTTTCTGCATTACAGGTCAAAGTACCGCACCGCGTTGCGGTAACTGATGCCTTCAATGATTTTTTGCAGGGAGGATTCGGTGTTGGGGTACTCGCCGTTTTCCACCCAAGTGCCAATCAGATTGCACAGAATTCGACGGAAATAATCGTGCCGGGCGTAACTGAGGAAAGACCGGGAGTCGGTGAGCATTCCCACGAAATTGCCAAGCAATCCCAAATTGCCCAAGGAGATCATCTGGTCGATCATACCGGTTTTGTTATCGTTGAACCACCAGGCAGAGCCGTGCTGGATCTTACCGGGGATCTGGGCAGTCTGGAAACAGCCGATCAGAGAGCCCAACTGGGCATTGTCCACCGGATTGAGGGAATACAAAATGGTCTTGGGACACAGATTTTCCATATCCAACGCAGACAGAAGTTTTGCCACATTGCCGCCGCAGGTGTTCTGGGCGATGGCGTCCACACCGGTGTCCAGGCCTTGGGCGTCAAAAATTCGCTGGTTATTGTTCCGCAGGCAGGAATAGTGAATCTGCATCACCACATTCCGCTGGGCGTAGGCCTTGCCCAAGTGGCGCAGCACAGCGGTTTGGAAGGCTTCTGCCTCCTCTGTGGTAACGGCTGCGCCGGCCAGCGCCTTTTGGTAGATGGCGTTGATTTCCTCGCAGGCATACTCCCGGAAGGGCACATAGTCCAGACCGTGGTCGCTGATCTTGCAGCCCCGGGCGCAGAAGTAATCCAGCCGGGTTTCCAGAGCAGCCAGCAGGTCTGCAAATGTGGGCAATTCTTTACCCACGACGGCGGAGAGTTTTTCCACATATTCCTTCCAGCCGGCCTTGTGGATATTCACCCCTTTGTCGGGACGGAAAGAAGGGGATACCACCACGGAAACGGTGGGGTCAGCGGCGATCAATTCGTGATAGCGCAGATCGTCGACGGGGTCATCGGTAGTGCCGATAAATGCCACATTGGCCTTGCGGATCAGGCCGCGGGCGGTCATATCCGGGTCGTTGCGGAGTTTCTCGTTGCAAATTTCCCAAATCCGGGGGGCGCTTTCCGGGGTCAGGGGCTCATAGACACCAAAGAACTGCTGCAATTCCAAATGGCACCAGTGGTACATAGGATTGCCCACGGCCATTTCCAAAGTCTCGGCAAATTTCAGGAAGCGTTCATAGGGAGGCTTGTTGCCGGTAATATAATCTTCCTCCACGCCGTTGGAGCGCATCAATCTCCACTTGTAGTGGTCGCCGGCAAAAGTGCCGTCGGGATTCTCGCCGCCCAGCCACACTTCCACCATATTGTCAAATCGGCGATCTTCGTAGATCTCCTTGGGATTCAGGTGGCAGTGGTAATCCACCAAGGGCATTTTTTCCGCGTAATCGTGAAACAGATGCTTGGCGGTTTCGGTTTCCAGCAGGAAATCCTGATCCATAAAGGCTTTCATATACATTCTCCTTTTATCGCAGAGGGGGTCGGATATACAATTCGTGGGAGGCGGGGGCAGGCCGGGCAAACACGCCGGACACCAATCCCAGCATCGCGTACAGGGAAACCACGGAGGTAGCGCCGTAACTGATAAAGGGCAGGGTCAGGCCGATAACCGGGCCGATGCCGGTACACATACCCACATTGATGATGGTCTGGAATGCCAATGCCGCGGCTGCGCCGAAGCAAATCAGCCGGCGGGTATAGTCCTGACTGCGCATACCCACCCACACGCAACGGGCAATAATCAGACCCAGCAGAATCAGTACGGAAACGCAGCCCACAAAGCCCAATTCCTCTCCCAACGCGGAGAAAATAAAGTCGGTATGCTGGCCGGTAAGGGCGCCGTTTTGGGTGCGGTGGCCGTTAAATAAGCCCTGGCCGGTCATGCCGCCGCCGGTGAGGGATTGGAGACTCAAATTTGCCTGCCACAGAGGGCCGGTACCGGTGGGGTCCAAAGATTTATCGAACAGCACCATGATACGCAGTTGCTGGTAATCGCCCAACAGCGGCCACAGGAAGGGGAAAAACACAATCACGCCCACGATGGCTGCAATAAACCACAGGTAATTGACACCGCCGGTATAGGCCATCACGATGAAGATAAACACGAAGATCAGGGAAACGCCCAAGTCCCGGGAAAGCACCATATTCACGCCCACCAGCAGCAGCAGGTGGAACGCCATGGTGAACACGGATTTCACGGAGGATATCCGTTCCTTGTAGGCAGTCATAATGGACGCCATAATCAAAATGTAGGTGATCTTACAAACCTCTGCCACCTGAATGTTAAAGGGCAAAATCGGCAGGTTGACCCAACTGCGGTTACCGCCGATGGTCTCGCCAAAGGGGATCAGCAGAGCCAGAAACAGCATATTGAACAGCACCATCCACAAGCGCTGCTCCATAATAAATTCCACATTGATGGAGGACACCAGGGCGTACAGCAAAATGCCGATGACTGCGCCTACGATCTGCATAATAATGTAACGGAGGGAGTCCAGGTAGGCGGTGGCGCTGGCAATGATCAGGCAGCCGTATGCCGTGGTGACCATACAAAGCAGCAGCAACACCCAGTCGCCCTTGCGGATTGCCTCTTTGATTTGCTGAAAATAGCGTTGCATCGCCTCACCTCCTTACCGGACAGATTATACCATTTTTTTAGGGGAATGTAAATAACCAAAGCAAATAGAAAATTCTTCCGGAACACTTTCCGTTGTGGTTTGTCTCCTTTTTGACACAAGATACTGTGAGATACCAAAATTTGTGCCGTTTTTTCTATAAAATCTTTCTTTTCGAGCCGTTGTGCAGGAGAAAAAGGTGTGATATAATGACTCCAATCGACCAAAAGAAAGGAGCGGCATATGAACGAACTGCAGATCCCCAAAAATCATATCGACAAATTGCTATACGCCAAAAATCCCGATGCCGCCCTTTTGTATCTGTACATCACCGCCGGCAACGACCCTGCCAAGGCAGAATCCGCGCTGCAGTTTTCCCAGAGTCGGTTTGCCACTGCCTCTGCCCTGCTACGGCAGTTAGGTCTGTGGGTGCAGGAGAAAAACGCCCCCGTATTCTCCGGGGAACGCCCCCAGTATTCTGAAAAAGATGTGCTTTCCGCTATGGAAGCAGACCGGAGTTTTCAGATGATCTACGGCGAAGTCCAGCGGGTATTGGGCCGGAATCTCAACACCGAGGAACTGAAGATCCTGTTGGGATTTACCCGGTATTTAGGCCTGTCCGGGGAAGTGATCTCCGTGCTGGTGTGCTACTGCAAGGAACGGGCCAGACAGAAAGGCAGTCTCCGCAACCCCAGCCTCCGGACTATCGAAAAAGAAGCCTATCACTGGGCAGAACAGGGCATCGACACTATGGAAGAGGCCGTGGCCTACATACAGAATCAAAATGTCCGCCGCAGCCAATTTGGCCGGCTGATGGATCTGCTGCAGATCCGGGGTCGAAATCTCTCCCCCAGCGAGGAAAAATATGCCGCCAAGTGGCTGGAGATGGGTTTTGCCGATGATGTTCTGGCCCTGGCTTACGACCGAACCTGTCTCAATACCGGCGGATTCAACTGGGCGTATATGAACAAAATTCTCACCCGCTGGCAGCAAGCCGGCCTGTTTACTTTGGAACAAGTCCAATCCGGGGATAAGAAACCCGCCCCCAAGGGCGCGTCCGGCCAATTCGGTCAGGCGGAACTGGACGCCATTCAGAAAATTTTGAAGGAGGGATAATATGGCATACAGCAGCGATGTGCTTCGCCGCGCCCGGAAGACTTTAGAGACCCGGAAAATGGAATATGAATCCCTTCAGCAGGCCCGGCAGGAGGAAATTTACACCCGACTCCCCCAGGTACGGGAAATCGACAAGGAACTGCAAAGTTCTATGGCCCAGGCTGCCTTGGCAGCATTCCTGAACGGCAGTGAGGGCGAATATCTGTTTGCCCAGGCCCGACAGAAAAATGCGGAACTGCAAAAACAGCGGGAGGAACTGATCCTGTCCGTTTTCCCCGCTGAATACCTGCAAGACGGGCCGATTTGTCCCAACTGCGGCGGCGCAGGCTATATTGGCACCAAGATGTGCCGGTGTCTGGAGGATTTATGCCGGGAAGCCCAGAAAGAGGAGATTTCCCAACTGTCCTGCGGTGACCACTGCTTCGGAGATTTTCGGCTGGATTACTATTCTGACCGGAAAGATATGAATTTAGGCGCCAGTCCCCGGGCCATTATGACCTATACTTTGGAGATCTGCCGGAAATATGCCAAAAATTTCTCCAAAAACAGCGGCAACCTCCTGTTCAACGGCGGCACAGGTCTGGGAAAGACTTTGCTCTCTGCCTGCATTGCCCGGGAAGTGACGGAGCAAGGCGGCTCGGTGGCCTATGAAAGCGCCCCGTATCTCTTTGCCAAACTGGAAAAAGACCACTTCCGTCCCGACGAGACCAGCGGTCAGGCAGTAGCCAAATTCTACGATTGTGACCTGCTGATCATCGATGACTTAGGCACAGAGATGGCCGGCAGTTTTGTAACCTCTGCCCTGTACACCTTAGTGAACACCCGGCTGATGGAGAAAAAGCCTATGATCATCTCCACCAACCTGAATATCAGCGAAATCAAAGAGCGGTACTCCCCCCAGATCGCTTCCCGGCTGCAAGGCGGTTTTGAATTGCTGCCATTTGTGGGGGAAGATATTCGCGTGATGAAAAACAAGTGAGGAATCCTTTTGAAAACCGGAATTTTATTTGATTTGGACGGCACATTGCTGAGCACTTTGGAAGACTTGGCCGACGCCGTGAACTACACCCTTCGCCATTTCGGCTGCCCGGAGAGAACTTTGGAAGAAGTGCGTACCTTCGTGGGCTACGGCGCAGAGAATCTGATCTGCTCTGCCCTGCCGGGAGAGGAACACGACCCCGCCTTTGCTGAAGTGATGGCCGTGTATCAGGATTATTACGGAACACATTCCAAAATCAAGACCCGTCCCTACGACGGTGTTTTGGAAGCGCTGGCGGAAATCGCCGGGGAATTCCCCGTGGCGGTGATATCCAACAAACCGGACATTGCCACCAAACCTCTGTGCAAAGAGTATTTCGGCGAGGACATTTTTGCCCTGGGCGAACAAAGCGGCTGCCCCAGAAAACCTGCTCCCGATATGCTTTTTAAGGCTATGGCGGCCATCGGCGTAGAGAAATGTATCTATGTAGGCGACAGTGAGGTGGATGTACAGACCGCCCGGAACGCCGGCGTTCCCTGTCTGAGCGTTTTATGGGGCTTCCGGGATAAGGACTGTCTGCTATCCCACGGCGCTGACCATTTCTGCGGCGATCCCAAGGATCTGCCAGCCTGTTTGCGGAAAATTGCCCAAGAATAAACTCCCACCGGAGGCGGAAACATTTCCACCTCCGGTTTTTTCCGTCCAAAATGGGAAAAACACCAAGATTTCCCTTGATTATTCTATATTTTCTGCTACAATTAGAATGAAATTTTATGTGCTTACGAGAGGTTATTTATGATTACTGTCAGCAATTTGGGTATGCAGTTTGGCGGCCAATGGCTGTTTCAACATGTAGACCTGCAATTTTTGCCCGGCAACTGCTATGGCATTATCGGCGCAAACGGCGCAGGCAAGTCCACTTTCCTCAGAATCCTGTTCGGTGAACTGGATTCCACCACCGGCTCTGTTACCATTCCGGAAGACCTGCGGGTCTCTGTTCTGAAGCAGAATCAGAACGCCTATGACCAGTACTCCATTCTGGATACGGTAATCATGGGCAACCAGCATCTGTACGATGTGATGAAAGAAAAGGACGCCATTTACGAAAAGGAAGATTTCACCGACGAGGACGGTATCCGTGCCTCTGAACTGGAATTGGAATTCGCAGAAATGGGCGGCTGGGAAGCAGAAAGCGACGCCTCCCGTATGCTTCAGGGCTTGGGCATTCCCACCGAAATGCACTACGACATTATGGGTGACACCGATCCCAGACTGAAAGTGAAAGTATTGCTTGCGCAGGCGCTGTTTGGCAATCCTGACATCGTTATGCTGGACGAGCCTACCAACAACCTGGACATTGAATCCATCAACTGGCTGGAAGACTTTCTGCTGGACTTCCCCGGTATGGTGATCGCCGTGTCCCACGACCGGCATTTCCTGAACACCGTCTGCACCCACACTGTGGATATCGACTACGGCAAGATCAAGATGTATGTGGGTAACTACGACTTCTGGTACGAATCCTCCCAGCTGGTGCAGGCGATGATCCGTAACAAGAACAAGAAAAATCAGGAAAAGATCGAAGAACTGCAGCTGTTTATTCAGCGCTTCTCTGCCAATAAGTCCAAGGCCAAGCAGG